>JALUBK010000033.1 GCA_027044945.1 Campylobacterales bacterium | reverse complement strand
AGCTTTAATAAGATACTCAAGATATGCACTTGCCATATCATACGATATATGAAAATTATTTTTCAATTTATTTATATTTTGACTGATGCCACTGTTACTTAGTAGAAATGCTGCTATCTCTTCCAGCATTGAGAATTCTTTTAGTTTATATCTAGCTACTATATCTTTTAATAGTATGGAGTCTTTATAAGTGGTGAGAAGTTCCCTTTTTTGATTATTATCATAAGCAATTACTTTTGGAAAACCTCCATTTCTTAAATAGTTTTCAAACTCTCTACTAATAATAATTTTTTTATTAATTAAATCTAATTTAGTTTTAATTTTTATATTTTTAAAAGAGAGATATTCTTTGAAACTCAAAGGATATACATCTATGGCTAAGTATCTTCCACTTAAACTCGAAGCTATTTCACTGCTAAGCATTGAAGAATTTGAACCACTGATTATAAGTTGTGAGAGTTTTAACTCATACTCTTTATTTACCCATTTTTCCCAGTTAGGAATATTTTGAATTTCATCCAAAAATATATATGGCTTTTGAGATGGATTTAAATATTCTAAATAAATATCTTTAATATTTTGCAATAATTCGGTAGATAAATGATTTATAAATCTTGAATCTTCTAAATTTATAAAAAGTATATTTTTTACATCAATACCATCTGACAATAATTTCTTAATTTGGTTCAGCATCAATGTTGATTTACCGCTTCTGCGTACTCCTTTTATAACCAAGACTTCATCATTTTTTATAAATGAACAGATTTTGCTGTCATAATATGGACGCTCTTTAGTAGTTGGCAAATCTTTATTCCAATAATTCCAGTCATTTAATATCTCTAATATTTCTGTTTTATCCAAATTAAATCCTTTAAATTATATGTTATATCATATAATTTAATAGCTTATTTTAAGATTAAACCAATCAAATATCAGAAAAATTTCTTCCCATTCCTCCACCAAATTTTTTACCCCATCTACGATGCAAACCTCTTCCTATCAATTCTACTTCTATATGTTCGGCTTCGTTTTTACTAATCATAATACACGAACCAACATTTAATTTTATATAAAAACTCCCGCCCAAAAAACCTACTTTACATATTTTAATAATTTCATTTTTAACAAATCCCAAAGAAGTAAGCCTTTGCTTTAATTCTTCAGGAAGATTTATCTCTTTTATGACAGCTTTTTGTCCTTTTATAAGTTTACTAAGTTTCACTTAATTTCCATCTCTTTTTAATATCCAAAAATTTTTAAAACATTATACACCAAATATGCTAAAAGCCAAGCTAAAACATTTGGATATATGGTATAAAAAGTTCTCCAAATCCATTGAGGAACTTCTGCATAAAAAGTGCTCATAGCGGCTACACAAGGTGAATAAATCATGATAATAACAATAAGAGCAATAGCGGCTTTAAAATCAATATTTTTACGGACTTTTTTTATAAGACCTTTGTTGCTCCCATTATTGCCAACTGCATATAATGTTCCCATTGTTGAAACTACTGTTTCCTTTGCTGCCAATCCAGCTATAACAGAAACACTCATTCTCCAATCAAATCCCAAAGGTTTAAATACAGGTTCAATAAATTTTCCAAAGTCACCTAAATAACTATTTGCAAGAAGATTCGCATTTAATTCATTGTGTAATATATTTTTTTGTTTTTGAGTTGTAGCAAGTTCTATTTTATTTTCATAAGTTTTAATAATATTTGGATGATGCGGATATGTGCTTAAAAACCATATAATCATAGCTGCACCTGCTATAAATGTTCCTGCTTTTTTCAAAAACATTTTAGTTTTTATCCATAAATCCATAAACAATGACTTAAAAGAAGGAAATCTATATGGAGGTATTTCCATTACAAAAGGCTCAGGCTCTCCTTTAAACAAAACTGTTCTTAATATCTTTGCAACTATTAAACCCAAAAATGCTCCACCAATATATATTCCAAATAAAACATTACCAGGATGTTTAGGAAAAAATGCTGAAATTATTAAAACATATATAGGAAGTCTAGCCCCACAACTCATAAACCCAAGAACCAACATAGTTATTATTTTATCTTTTGGATTTTTAAGAGTTCTTGCTGCCATATATGCAGGAACTGTGCAACCAAATCCACTCACCAAAGGCACAAAAGCTTTCCCCTGAAGACCAAATTTTTTTAAAAATCCATCCATTAAATATGCTGCTCTTGCCATATATCCTGTTTGTTCTAATAAATTAAGACCTAAAAAAAGTATTAAGATATTTGGCAAAAACATAACAACTGCATCAACTGCAGGTATAACACCTTGAGTCAATAAAGAATTGAACTCTCCTTTTGGCAATATAAAAGATATATAATCAGCAACTGTGCTAAAAAATCCATCTATCCAATCCATTGGAATATTTCCTAATATAAAAGTAGTTTGAAATAATCCCCACATAAGAAATAAAAATATTGGAATTCCAAATAATGGATGTATTAAAATATTATCTATTTTTTCACTTAAAGTTTCTTTAATTTCAGGAATATCTAAAGCTTCCATTTCAAGATTATGAGTTATAGCAACTCTTTCATTTGAAAAAATATCGCTCGTGCTGTCTTCATCAAATTCAGCATCAAGTTGTTTATACATTTTTTCAAGCATTTCATGAATTTCTATCCATATAGGCAAATCATGAATAATTTTATACACATCTTCATCTTTATCAAGCAATCTAATAGCAATAAATCTTGCATAAAGAGGATTTTTGAAATGAGGAGATTTTTGTAAAGCCAAAGATAATCTATCAATTCTTAACTCTACTCTTTCACTATAATAGATTTTATTTTTAGGTGATGGAGTATTATAACTTTTTATAATTTCAGATGCTATTTTATCAACACCTCGCCCCTCTTTTGCAGAAACTAACAAAACAGGAATCCCCAAAAGTGTTTCCAGCTTGTCTTTATAAATTTTACCGCCTTTTTTATCTATTTCATCAACCATATTAACGATCAATATCATTTTTTTCTGCATATCTAAAAGTTGCAATGAAAACATAAGATTTCTAGAAAGAGCATTTGCATCAACGATATTTATTATAACATCATATTTTTCATTTAAAAGATAATTTTTTGCAACTTGTTCTTCGGGAGTATAAACATTTAATGAATAAATACCTGGTAAATCAACCATTTCTATATTATAATCATCTGTTTTTATTTCTACTATAGTTTTTTCAACCGTAACTCCTGAAAAATTACCAGTATGAAGCTTAGCATCACTAATAGCATTTAAAAGAGAAGATTTTCCAACATTTGGTTGCCCAGCAACTACAACTTTTATCTTTTTAGACATTTTTATTTTCCAATAAAATATTTTCAGCCTCTTCTTCTCTAAGCCCTACTTTTGTATTTTCAATTTTTACATCCCAAGTTTGCTTTGCCAAAGTATGTTTTAGCACTTTTATTTTTGCTCCTTTGAGGATTCCCATAGCACTAAGTCTTCCTTTTATGGGCTCTTTGGCAGTTATTTTTTTAATAATTCTACTATCACCTATTTTTAAATCAGAAACTTTTTCCACTCTTGCATCCTTATTTTGTTATGGCGAAGTATAACAGGAAATTGTTTAAAATATTCTTAGAGTGATAATCATTATCAATATATAGTATAAAAAATTATTAAATACTTCATAAGTTAATAATTAGTATAATTAATTAAAAAGGTTTTTTTATAAATGGATAAATATTTACAACAAATAACAATTTTATATGTTGAAGATGAAAAATATATTAGAGATGGTTACACAAGAGCATTAAAAAGAGTTGCAAAAGAAGTTTATACAGCAAAAAATGGGGAAGAAGGAATTGAATATTATAAAAAGTATAAACCAGACATTGTTATTAGTGATATCCGAATGCCAAAAAAAAATGGCATCTTAATGGCACAAGAGATAAAAAATATAAATCCAAATCAAGTCATTTTATTTACAACAGCTTATACTGGAGAAAATTATACCCTAAAAGCTTTAGATCTTCAAATTGATGGTTATATTGTTAAACCTGTGGATAAAAAAAAGTTAATAAATAAATTGAGTATATTTGCAAAAAATATTTTAATCAATAAAGAAAATTTTAAACAAGCACAAATTATCCAAACTATTTTAGACAAACAATCAAATATAACTATATTAACAGATTTTAAAAATATTGAATTTTCTTCCAAATCATTTCTTTATTTATTTAAAGTTGATTCTATAAAAGAATTTTCTTTAAAATATAAAAATTATTTTTCTTTATTGGCACCTAAAAACAATTATATTTATGCACAAAATAAAGATGACTTTTTAATTCAATATAAAAACAATCCGGAAAAACTAATATCTATCGTAATTGACAATAAAGAAAAAGATTTTTATATAAATATTGATTATATTGGTGTAGATAAAAACCCTCTTTATATTGTATCTTTAACAGATATAACAACCCTGCAAAAAGAAAAAGAAAAAATAGAATATAGTGCTACTCATGATTTTTTAACTAAACTTTACAATAGAGCAAAATTTGATGAACTTTTAAATATAGAATTTATAAGAGCAAAAAGATATAAAAGACCTCTTTGTGTTGCAATGTTTGATATAGATTATTTTAAAAATATAAATGATAAATATGGGCATTTAATAGGAGATAAAACACTAAAAGAACTCGCATCATTTTTTATAAACCATACACGAGAAATAGATTTTTTTGCTAGGTGGGGAGGAGAAGAATTTATGTTGCTTATGAGTGAAATGGATATAAAAAATGCAAAAACTATATGTGAAAAAATAAGAAAAGAAGTTGCATCCAAAAAATTTGTAAATGATATAACTTTTACTATTAGTGCAGGAGTTACACAATTGGTTGAAAATGATACAAAAGATACCTTTTTGCAAAGAGTTGATGAAGCTTTGTATATTTCCAAAAAAAATGGAAGAAATAAAACAACTTCATTGCCTATAAAAGAATAAACATGAAATCAAAATTAATCTTAATATTTTTTTTCGTCATAAATTTATATGCAAAAGAGGTGCTTATAATAAACTCTTATAGTGATGATTTTATTTGGACAGAAACACAAACAGACACTATAACAAAAAAGTTAAAAAAATTAGGCATCAATTCTTATGTAGAATTTATGGATACAAAAAAACTTAGATTGACTCCAAGAAGAGAAAAAAATATATTAAATTATTATAAAAATAAATACAAAGGTTTTTCATTCGATATTATTTTTGTAACTGATGATAATGCTCTTAATTTTGTCAGAAAATATAAAAATATAAAAATATTCAAAAAAGCAAAAGTATTTTTTAGCGGGATTAATAATCTAAGTTTATATAATGTGCTGAATAAAAATATTTATGCTGGAGTTTTTGAAAAAAAAGATCCCATTGAAAACTTAAAAATAGCAAAAACTGCAGTAAAAAATCTTAAAACATTTTATATTGTCGCAGACAACACACCAACTGGAAATAAAGAAATCAATATTTTTAAAAAAGATTTTTCAAAAAGTAGATATAAAAATATAAATTTTGTATATCTAAATAATAAAAATTTATCTGTCATATTAAAATCGATTAAACATTATGATAAAAATTCAGCAATGTATTTGGTAACTTTTGTATCTTTTTATTTAAAAAATAAAATTTTATCTTATACCAAAACAGCTCAAATTCTATCAAAATTTTATCACAATCCCATGATAATTCATACAAATTTATATGCGAATATACCAAATACAAATATAATAGGAGGTGATTGCACCGACGGAAAAGAGCAAGGAATTATTTCTGTTTCAAAAGCAGTCCAATATTTAAAAGGTCAAAAGATGAAAAATATCGGCTTTGAAATGAAACTTGGAAATAAAATATATTTGAATGTTTTAAATTTAAAAAAATTTGGACTTACTCCAAGTGATTTTAATTTCAAACACCCTTTACTTGTAAATAAACCTAAAACTTTTTATTTAAAATATAAAAATCAAATCTGGACATTTGCCATTATAATCTTTTTATTGATTATTTTTTTAATTATTTTAACT
This sequence comes from Campylobacterales bacterium, assembly GCA_027044945.1. Taxonomy (GTDB): domain Bacteria; phylum Campylobacterota; class Campylobacteria; order Campylobacterales; family JALSKU01; genus JALSKU01. The sequence goes on along the minus strand of JALUBK010000033.1, from coordinate 17,350 downwards.
AATCAAAATATAAAACTACATGAGACTTCAAAAAAACTTAAAAAATTAAATCTATCTTTAAATGATAAAATTAAAAAAGCAGTAGAAGAAAATGAAAAACATATAAAAATTCTTGAACACCAATCAAAACTCGCTTCTATGGGAGAAATGATAGGAGCTATAGCTCATCAATGGAGACAACCATTAAATGCTATAGCTATAAACATACAAAATCTTGAAGATGATTATGAAGATGGATTGATAAATAAAAAGTTTTTAAAAGATTTTATTAGTAAAAATATGAATATCATACAATTCATGAGCCAAACAATAGATAGTTTTAGAAATTTTTACAGAACAGAAAAAAAGAAAGAAAAATTTAGTGTCGAAAAAACAATAAATACAATTAAAAACATAGAAGAAGCACAATTAAAAAATCACAATATAGAACTTGAAATAAAGGGAAATGACTTTATCATAAATGGAAACAAGGGAGAATTTAAACAAGTCATATTAAATATTATAAATAATGCAAAAGATGCTATTGAAGAAAAAAATATTACAAATGGAAAAATAACAATAATTTTAGAAAAAAATAAAATAACAATAAAAAACAACGGAGGAACTATTCCAAAAGAAATTATCGAAAGAATCTTTGAGCCATATTTCACTACTAAAGAAGTAGGAAAAGGAACAGGAATGGGACTTTATATGTCAAAAATGATTATAGAAAATAAAATGAATGGAATCTTAAAAGCTATCAATGATAAAGACGGAGCAAACTTTATAATAGAATTTTAATAAATCAATATTGATTATTTATCTTTCTTGCCCATCGGGGCATTAAGTTTTCTTTATAATTACCCTAAAAAGTGCACCATTTTTATGATTTTCTACTTCCATTTTTCCCTTGCAATGGTCTTCTATTATTATTTTACTCATATAAAGACCAAGTCCGGTGCCATCTTTTTTCTTTTTTGTTGAAAAATATGGATCAAAGATTTTAGACATTATATCTTTTGGTATTCCTCCTGCATTATCACTAACTTCAAGAATATGTAAATTATCTTTTTCGTATGTTTTTATAATAATTTTCGGCTTTTTTATCTCTTTTTCAATCAATGCATCCTCGGCATTTTTTATCAAATTTAAAATAACCTGCTTTAATTCATTAGCATATGATACAAATGTATTTTGTGAATTTAATTTAGTTACTATTTCAATCTTTTTATCATCTAAAGAGGGTTTAACTATCAAAAGTGCATTTTCAATCAATATGTCAAAATTGATTTCTTGTTTTTCTTTTTTGGGCTTAAAAAAATCCCTAAAGTCATCTATGGTGTTGCTTAAATGCTTAATATAAAAAGATATTTTATCAGTTGTCTCTATAATGATATCCTCATTTGCTTTTCCTCTTAAAGCTTTTAACTTTAAAGCTGTCGCGGTAGATGATATAGCATTTAGAGGTTGTCTCCATTGATGAGCTATCATGCTTAGCATTTCTCCCATCTGAGCTAAACGGGATTGTTGAAACATAAAAAAATCTTTTTCTCTTAGTTTGGCAACAGCTTTTGAAACTTTTTCCTCTAAAGCATTATTTACTTCGTTTAATATCTTGGATTTTTCAATTATATTTTTCTCTTTTTGTGCATTTTCTATCAAAAGATCTATTTTTAAGATAAACTCTTCAATAATAAAAGGTTTTTTTATAAAATCATTTCCTCCGCCCTTTAATATCTTTCTTATAATATCATGAGTCAATGTTCCTGATAAAATAATAACTGGTATATTTATGTAGGATATATTTTTTCTTATTTTTTCTAAAACTTTAAGTCCATGCATATCAGGTAATTCCATATCCAAAACTATTAAGTCAATATTTTTATCTTTTAAAATCTCAAATCCATCTTTCGCACTCATTGCCGAATAAATCATATAATTTCTAGGAAGTAAAACATTTTTTACTTGTTTTATTACAAAAGAAGAATCATCAATAATGAGAATTTTTTTATCTGATAGCAATTTTAATTTTTGAATAGTTCTATGTATCTCATATATCGAATAGATAAAGTTTTTATCTTTTATAATATAATCAAGTATCCCATATCTAAAAAGTTCTTCTCTTAATTGTTCTTCGTTATCAGAAGTTAAAACAATAACTTTTGTATTTGTTATATCAAGAATATCATCTATAAGTTCATATCCTTCGCCATCAGGCAAATGCAAATCAAGAAGTATAAGCATATACTCTTTTTTTATTATTAAATTTTTTGCTTCTTTTAAAGTATAAGCTTTATCTACTTCATATCCGAACTCTGTGAGCTTTGTTTTTAAAACATTGCTTATTGTCTTCGAATCTTCTACAACTAAAATTTTATTGTTTTGCATATTATTTTTCCTTCGGATTAAGCTCTATTCTAAATACTGCACCTTCTTTATTGTTATAAACACTAATTGTTCCATTGCAATGGTCTTCTATAATCACTTTACTCATATAAAGTCCTAAACCTGTGCCATCTTTTTTCTTTTTTGTTGAAAAATATGGATCAAAGATTTTAGGCAATATATCTTTTGGTATTCCTCCTGCATTATCACTAATTTCAAGTATAACCTTATCATCTTTTTTATATGTTTTTATCTTGATATATAAGTTTTCTTTTGAACTTTCCACGAGAGCATCTTCAGAATTTTTTATTAAATTCAATATTACTTGTTTTAATTCATTTGGATATGTTTTAAATGAATCTTTATAATTTAACTCTTTTATTATTTTTATTTTTTTACTCTCTAGCGATGATTTGGCAATACTTATTACATTATCTACTATTATACTAAAATTAGTTATGTCTTGTTTTTTATCAGTTTTAAAAAAATTTCTAAAGTCATTAATAGTTTCACTTAAATGTTGAGAATATTCATTTATCTTAGAAGATAATTCTATAACCAACTCTTTATCCAATTTATTTAATTTTGCTTTTAAAAGTATCGTTGAACTAGTTGAACTAATCGCAGATAAAGGCTGTCGCCATTGATGAGCTATCATGCTTATCATTTCACCCATTTGGGCTAGGCGGGATTGTTGCAAAAGTTGTTTTTGCTTTTCTTCTAACTCTTTTTTTATCCTTTTGATAGAAATTTCGAGTTTTTTATTGTATCTTCTTGATATGATATTTCTTGCTATCAATATAAATATAATTACAATTACAATTACAATAAACTCCCAAAATTTATCATATTGCACTTTTTTTTCAAAACTTTTATCTATCCAATCTTGAAAAATGATATGTTTTACACTTTTTGGAACACCATTTAACTCTTTTTGCATAATAGAAAGTAAAATTGGTTCATCTTTTCTTACTGCCATGGAAAGATTATATTTTTTATTAAGATATCCCGCAATTTGCAAATCATTAGAATTGCACATATTTTTATAATAAGATAAAACTGGTAGAGTTGTTATAGTAAAATAAGCCTTGCCGTTTTCAACATCTTCAAAAGCTTCTTTATAACTTTTAGTTTCTATGATATGGATACTGGGATACTTTTTACGAAAAATTTCTATAAGAGCGGAACCTTTTTTTCGTGCCATAGTTTTATCTACAATACTTTCAATATTTTGCACCAAAGGTTTATCTTTTTTTGTTACTATAAGCAAATTAAAACTCATATAAGGTTTTGTGAAATTAGCAAATAATTCTCTTTTTTTTGTATCAACAGCACTTGGTAAAATATCACATTTTTTGTCTTTTAGATAGAGTTGAGACTGTTTCCAAGATGAAGTTTTTATGTATTGATACTTTAGTCCGGCATTATCAAAAACTATATCCATAATATCTATGGATATACCTTTTGGTTTATTACCATTTACAAATTCGATAGGTTTCCAATTTGGATTGACACATATTTTTATAACTTTTTTCTCTCTTATATAATGCAATTCTTTAGCATTTAATTCATCATTGTTTGGCTGATAAACAAATTTATTCAAATTTATATTATGTTTTGCTAATCCCATAAAACGATATGTTTCATAAATTATTTTTAGTTTATCTTTATCAATATTACCTAATTTTTTTGTATTTTCATAAGCTAATTTTTTTAACACTTTAGCTTCAAAAAGAAGTGCTTTCTTGCTTTTATGCTGAGTATTATATTTTTTCAAAATAACATTTATAGTTTCATTTATATGATTAAAAGCATAATTCCAACCCCTTCTTGTTGCTATTGTAAAATTTTTAACAATCTTAGGATGATTTTTTAACTCTTTTTGTGAAGTAAATAAAATCCCATCATAAAAATCAAATCCATAATCTTTTGGATCCCAAATCTTATAAGATATTCCTTTTTCTTTTAGAGTATAAGGCTCATCAGAACTAAAAGCCGATATAGCATCTACTCTTTTCCTAATCAAATCATTTATATTAAAACTTTCAGGCACCAAGTGTATATCTTTTAAAGATATACCATTTGCCAAAAACATTGATAGCAAGGTTGCAGATTTAGATGCATTTTTATTCATCATTATCTTTTTGCCTCTAAAATCTTTAAAAGAGTTGATACCTGAAGATTTAAGAGTCAAAAGCACATGAGGAGATGATTGAAAAATAGCTGACAGAAGAATTATTTTTTTACCTCTCATTTTATCAAGAACAAGAGTCGAATACCCTACTCCGAATGTGGACTTACCTTTAAGAACATCATCAACTATATTTATACCATGTTTATATTCTTTAATTTTAACATTAAGCCCTTCATCTTTATAAAATCCTTTCTCTTTTGCCATATAATATCCGGCAAATTCAAACTGATTTTTCCAATTTAATTGGATAGAAACTTTCTCTAAATGTTCTTTTGCATAACTTTGAATAAATAAAGTCAATAAAATACAAAATATAAAAAGAATTTTCTTCATAATTTTTTAACCTTTTAATTTTTCAGGCTTACCAAAATAATACCCCTGAGAGTAATCAACTCCCAAATCTTTCAAAAGGAGATAATTTTTTTCATTTTCAACAAATTCTCCAACTGTTTGAATATGTTGTTCTTTTGTAAAATATACAAGACCTCTTACAAGAGAAAATAATTTTTCATCATATTCTAAATTTTTTATAAGACTTCCATCTATTTTTATAATATCGGGTTCATATTCCATAAATCTTTTTATATTTGAATAACCGCTCCCAAAATCATCTATAGCTATTTTTACTCCAAAAGATTTTACATATTTTATGAAATCTTTTATCGCTTTAATATTCATGACTTCTTCGCTTTCAAGCAATTCAAAAATAATTCTATGAGCATCATCATGAAATTTATCAAGATAATCATATATCTCATTTCTTGTCCACTCTTTTTCTATATCACAAGCTGAAAGATTAATGCTTATACCTTTCGTGGTCATTTTTAAAGCTTCAAAAGAGTTTTTAAGTATTTTACTGGTCAGACTCGAATAATACATACCTTTCTTTGCAACTTCCAAAAAGAAAAAAGGTGAAATTATTTGACCGTTTTTATCAATTATTCTTACCAGCGACTCATATTTTTCTATCTCTTTTGTTTGATTATTTATAATAGGCTGAAATAAAGATATAACTTGATTGTCATTAATAGCATCTTTTACCATTTTCATGGTGTTTATATTTTGTTCGGCTTTTTCATGTGCAATTTTTGAAAATCCATTTGAAACAACAAAAAGTTTATTTTCTTTTACAGCCTCTTTTATGCCGTATTTTGCATCATCTAAAGCATTGTCTCCTTGAGCCAAACTCATTATTACAACAACATCATAATATATGTTTTCTACTTGTAATTTTTGCTTGTTTAACTGTTTTTGTAAATTTTCAAAAAACTTTTTTAACTCTTCATAGCTTTTATCACTCTTATCCATATTTTTTGCTAAAACTAACTCTCCTTCACCGAGATCAAAAAGTTTTAACTCAAGCTCTTTCGAAAGATTTTTTTCTATATGTTTTAAAAGAGTTTCTTCTATCTTTTGAGAAAGCTTCAAACCATAATAAAATTGAAAATCTTCAAAATTATCTATCTTAAAATATGCTATTATAGATTTTTTTGCATCTGCTATAAAATCTTGCAATCTTTTTTTTGGATCTATTATGTTAGTTACTGCATTTCTTAAAGATATATATTCTTTTATATTACCTTTATTGTCAAGAATGGGTGATATGGTTATATTTGCATAGCAATGCTTACCATCTTTCAACTTATTTTTTAAAACACCATTCCATATCTTCTTTTTATCTTTTATAACATGCCAAAGTTCTTTAAAAACTTCTTTTGGTGTATCAGGGTGTTTTATGATATTATGATTTTGACCCATTAATTCATCTCGTGAATATTTTGATACTTGACAAAATTTATCATTTACATAAGTTATTATTCCATTTTTATCAGTTTTAGACACGACAGAAGATTTGTCTACTATATATTGATATTGTTTAAGCAATAAAGTTTTTTCTTCTAATTCTCTTGTCAATTTAATAGTTTGCGATACTTGACACAAAGAAGCTACAAATTGATCTATATCTATAGGTTTCAAAAGATAACCGTCTATACCGACTTTTATACTGTTGATAAAATAATCAACTTCATTATGAGCTGAAAGCACCAAAACAGGAACTTCTTTCAATTTACTCTCTTTTATCTTGGTTATCATATCCAAGCCATTCATATTTGGCATATTGATATCTGTTATAATAAGATCTATATCTTCATAATTTTCAATAAATTTTTCATATCCATCTTGACCATCAACTGCGATAAAAATATCACCAAAAAATTCTTCGAATATTCCAAGAGTCGCTTCTCTTGCTTCTTTGTTATCTTCTACATATAAAAGTTTTATATCGGAAAAAAATTCTATTGCCGATTCTAAATTGCACTTTTGCACTTTTACCTCCAAATATTACTTTATATCATTATTTTAAATATTATATATAATTTTTAATTAATAAATGTTTAATATTTATTGGCAAAAAAGCTAAAAGTGCATTTAATTATTTATTTATTCTTTTCTTTAATTTATTTAAAAATATATTGCTTCTCATTCCTCCTATCAACATACCAATCTGTTTTCCATTTTGATTAACAATAAAAAAAGTAGGAATTCCAATAAATTTAAAGCCTTTTGGCAAAGTATCATGACTAATTTCTAAATCAACCGGTATAAAATTTCTTGAAAGAAAATTCATAACTTTTTTTTGTGGAAAAACAACCTGTTTCATATAGTTACATTCCGGTCAAGTTCTAGCTGAATACATCATCAGCACAAATTTGTGAGTTTTTTTTGCCTGTGCAACTGCTTTATTATAATTATGCAACCAAACCAAATCACTCGCATAAGCATAAAAAACAAAAAAAAGCAAAAAGAAAATACATTTTTTCATTAACACCTCCTATTTTTTATATTTTGTTCCTTTAAGAGAACTCTTCCATAAAATTGTATTTTGTAAATTTGAATTTCTCAAATCCAATCCGTCAAGCTCACTAGCTCCAATAGCTGCATTTTTAAAATTACAATTTTTTATTATTGTTTTTTTCAAATCCAAATGCCAAAGTCTTGCACCTTCAAAATCAACATTTATCAATTTTGCATTTTTGAGGTTTGTTTTTTTAAGCACCATATTTTTTGCATCTGCTTTAGTTAAATTCGCTCCTTGAAAATTCGCTCCTCTGGCATTTGCCTGTGTTAAGTTTGCCCTGCTTAAATTTGTATCAGAAAAATTACTATACATCAAATCTGCTTGGCTAAGATTTGCACCACTTAGATTTGATTTGCTAAGATTAAAACCTGCCAAATACATTCCGTGCAAATCAGCATTTTTTAAATCACAACCAATACAATCATTGCCGTTTTTTAAAGATTGTAAATCTTTTTTATTGTATGCTTGTAAATTTAACACCAATAAAAATGTTATACAAAAAAAAGTATATAAGTTCATGAACATCTCTTTTATTTAAAATTTTAAAGTATTATAGTATAATTTATTTAAAAAAGGTTTGAAATGATAATTAGAGTAGGACTTATTCAGCAAAGTTTTCATAAAAACAAAGAAGAAACTATAAAACAAAGCTTAAAACTTATCCGAAAAGCAAAAAAACAAAATGCCGAGCTTATTATTCTTCAAGAGTTACATCAAGATAAATATTTTTGCATTAATGAAAATACAAAAAATTTTGAAAAAGCAAATAATTTTGAAAAAGATATAATATTTTGGGCAAACATAGCAAAAAAATATCAAATAGTTTTAGTAACCTCACTATTTGAAAAAAGAGCTCCGGGAATTTACCACAATAGTGCTGTAGTTTTTGAAAAGAATGGAACTATTGCTGGAAAATATCGCAAAATGCACATTCCAGATGACCCGGGTTTTTATGAAAAGTTTTATTTTACTCCAGGAGATTTAGGATTTGAGCCCATCAATACAAGTGTAGGAAAACTTGGAGTTCTTATTTGTTGGGATCAATGGTATCCAGAAGCTGCGAGAATTATGGCACTAAAAGGAGCCCAAATACTTATATATCCTACCGCCATAGGATGGTTTGACGAGGACAGCAAAAAGGAAAAACAAAAACAACTTGACAGTTGGATAACCATTCAAAGATCTCATGCTATTGCAAATGGGTTGCCTTTAATTTCAGTTAATAGAGTTGGTTTTGAAAAGGATAATAGCAAATGTCTAAAAGGTATAAATTTTTGGGGAAATTCTTTTGCATGTGGTCCTCAAGGCGAAATCTTAACTAAATTTGATGAAAAAAATGAAACTTCAAAAGTAGTAAAAATAGATCTAAATGCTACAAAGAAAACAAGGGATATTTGGCCATTTTTGAGAGATAGAAGAATAGATAAATATGAAACGATTTTAAAAAGATATGATGAGACCACCGCACAGTATAAACACCCATAAAAGTCTAGTTTTTAATACAAAAATCCAAACAACCACAGTGGTATTTTATTTCCACTTCCGATCTCGATATCATCAATAACCAAATATTTATTTTTCAAATCCTTTATTTGTTTCCAAGTTTTATTTTTGCCACCTATTTCAAATATATATTTATTATCAACCAAAAAATCACCTTTGTCAGGATATAAAAGTTTATATTCAAAGAGTTGATTTGCAAAAAAAGTTTCTCTAATAGTCCCTGTTTTTTGAATTTCGCAATAACAATAATTTAAATTGGAATTATTTAGATAAATTTTTTGAGGTTTCACAAAAATATTATCCCCTCTGCTTTTAGAATCAAGCAAAACAAACACATCTCCTTTTGCAAGATAATACAAATACTGATAAAGAGTATTTCTATTTATTTCTATTTTTTGAGATAATTTTGTTATATTCAATTCATAAGGCTCAGATACACAAATAAGATATACAAGCTTTTTAAGTTTTATTGTATTTACAGGTTTAATATCAAAAATGAAAGGCAAATCAAATTCGATTGTTGCATTTATACTTTCTCGAAGTTTTAAATAATAATTGGTTTTATTTTCAAAATAGAAAGGATATGCTCCAAATTTTAAATACTCTTCAAAAAATTCAAAAGGTTTAATCTTGGAAGTTATATCGAAAGCAATTTGTATATGATTATTTAATATCTCTTCAATTTTAAAAGAGTTAAAATTTTTACCAGTTTTTAACTCTATAAACTCCCTAAAAGAAAGATTATTCATTTTATAAATAACACTTCTTCTGCTTAAATCACCTTTTGAATGCTCAAGTTTAATGGCAGAAGAGCCTGTAAAAATAATTTGAACATTTAAAGTATCATAAATAAGTTTTAATTCTTGTTCAAAATTTGGATATTTATGAATTTCATCTATTACAAGAAGGTTGCCTCCTTTTTTTTCAAATTCTTCCGCAAACTCAAACAATCTTAAACTACTATATTCTAAAAATTCAGCACTTATATACAATTTTTTATTCAAAGGCAAAGAATTATCTTTCAAATATTGAAGCAATAATGTAGTTTTTCCAACACCTCTTGCACCAATTATTCCTACAAGCTTTTCACTAAAATCAATCTTTTTAAACAAATATCTTTTATAAGTTGCATTTAAATTTTTAAGTAAATTGTAAAATCTATTTTGAAATACATTTAACATGCCTTGCCTTTTTTATTAAGCATTATAACATATAATTGCTTAATAAAATAAGCAGTTATAAAAAGATATGATAATTAAAGAGACAGATTGTTATCTCTTTTAACTTTCATATAATATGCAAAACTTTTTTCTTTTTTTGATTTTATATTATTATTTAGAGCAATTTTTATTTTTTGATTATATTTTTTTATATATGTTAAAAATTCTTTTTTCCTTGAACCTTTTAAATAACTTTTAGAAATTTTTATTGTATTTGCAGGATTTATGGCATGATTATTTTTGTATAAACCAAAATGCAAATGAGGTCCAGTGCTAAGTCCGGTTGTGCCAACATATCCTATTGTTTTACCTCTTTTTACATATTTTCTCCTTCTGATACCTCTTGCAAATTTCTTCAAATGAGCATAAAGAGTTTTGTATCCATCAATATGTCTAATAATTATACAATTTCCATATCCTCCTTTTCTTCCAGCAAAAATAACTGTTCCATTTGCAGCAGCATGAACAGGTGTTCCTATTGGTGCTGCGAAATCTATCCCCAAATGGGCTCTATATATATGCAAAATAGGATGCCATCTTTTGTATGTAAATCTATCTGAAATTCTTGTATATTTACAAGGTTGGGATAAGAAAAAACTTTCTATTTCTTGACCTTTGGCATTATAATATCGTCCTTTGTATCTATAAATATAATGCTTTACACCTTTTGTTTCTATCATAGATGCTTCTATTGTAGGATTTCCAAATTGTTCTCCAAGTCGAATTTTTTGAGTATATATAATGACTAATTTATCACCTTTTCTCAAATCTCTTTTAAAATTAATGCTTTTTTTATATGATTGAATAAATTCATTTGCCAAAAGACGATTATTTGTCAAATTTATAATGTCTTGATAAGGCGATGAATCAATATTTGTTTCTAAAATTCTATGCTTTACTTCATAAGTTATAGGAAGAGTATTTATAAAATACCCTTTACTGCTTTTTTCTATATGCAACTCTAACTTTTCTCCAATGGGTATTAAAACTTGTTTTATATTTCCTTTTTCATCTTTTAGAATTTGATATTTTACTCCTGTTATAATTTCAGCAGTCAATTCTTTATTTTCCGGAGAAAGATTATAATAAAGCCTAATAGGTATTTTATTTTCTTTTAAAAAGGTGAGAAAAGTTTCTCCTTTTGACCATTTTTTCTCAAAAAGAGTTACAGTTCCAAATAAAAAACTGTTTAAAAAAAATATTCCTACTAAAACATATTTAATCATTAAAAATCTTATCTTTTTTTCAAAATTATATCTAAACATTTTTACAAAAGCAATCTTTAATCCACTTTTAGTATAATATCAATAAAAAAAATTAAAAGGACTTTCATGAAAAATTTTTTTAGATATATTGTAGTGTTTTTTCTGATACCAACAATATATCTTAGTGCAAAAACAATTTTCAAAGAACATAAAACTAAAATTATCTCTATTGATAATAATACGGCTGTGGTAAAAAATTTTCCAGATGTATTTGTAGGATCAAGTGGAGTTGTGGTGCATTATTTCAACAAAAAACACTTAACTATAGTAGCAAAAGTTATAGTTGTAGGAAAAAAAGCAAATGCTCTAAAATTAAAATTTGTTAAATTTGACGATTTGAAGCAAAAAGTTTTACCAATTCCAAAAATTATTCCTCAAACAGGAGATACTGTCATTTTAAATTTTTTATACAATCATGCACTTGCTATTACTCCAAACTATCAAACATATTCAAAAGTTATAAACAAATATAATAACATACAATGGCTTCAACCTGATCTTTTTGCGGCAAAACTTTTTGCTGAAAAAAATCCTTCTCCAGATAAAAAAACATTTCAAAAAATGTGCAAAACATATTCATTTAGTTTGCTTTATTTTGCGATAAAAAATCATGGATATTTTGTAGATTGCAACTCTTTTAAAGTGCTAAAAACAGTCAAGATGAAATCCGAAGGCAAAAGAATGACTCCTTTTTACAGTAGAATTAAAAACATAGATGCAAGTTGGTTTAGCTTTGGTGATTCAAAAATAACAAATTATGATCTGTATTATAAAAACTTATTGAGGTAAATAAAATGTTACAAAAAGATATAAATTTTTTTAAAGAACTTTTGGGTAAAGATAATGTATATGACGATAAAGCCCATTTGATAGCATACTCTTATGATGCTACCAAAAACAGATATGAACCTGAACTTGTCCTTTTTCCAAGAAACGAAGATGATGTAAGCAAAATTTTAAAATATTGCAATGAAAACAAAATAGTTATCACTCCAAGAGGAGCAGGAAGTGGTTTTACTGGAGGTTCATTACCTGCAAATGGTGGTATTATGCTTTGCTTTGAAAAATATATGAATAAAATATTAGAAATAGATATGCAAAATATGGTTGCAAGAGTTCAACCCGGAGTCATTAATAAAACTTTACAAAAAGCAGTTGAAGAAGTAGGTCTTTTTTATCCACCAGACCCTGCTAGTCAAGATTATTCAACACTCGGTGGAAATGTAAGCGAAAATGCAGGAGGAATGAGAGCTGCAAAATATGGCATCACAAAAGATTATGTTATGGCATTAAGAGCAGTTTTGCCAAATGGTGATATTATAAGAGCCGGTAAAAAAACTATAAAAGATGTAGCAGGATATAATATAGCAGGTATTTTAATAGCTAGTGAAGGCACATTGGCAGTCATTACAGAAATTACTTTAAAATTAATAGCAAAACCAAAAATGACGAAAACTGCTATGGGTGTTTTTGAAACTATTGAAGATGCCATGAATGCAGTTTTTAAAACAATGTCGACAGGAGTAACACCAGTAGCTATGGAATTTTTAGATAACTTTAGCATTAGAGCAGTAGAAGAGAAATTCCACAAAGGTTTACCAAAAGATGCTGAAGCTATTCTTATTTGCGATGTTGATGGAGATTTGGATATTCAACTTGACAATCAATTAAACACAATAGAAAAAGTTTTTAAAGAAAATAATTGCAAAGAATTTAAAAAAGCAAAAGATGAAGCACAATCAAATGATTTATGGTTTGCACGAAGAAATGCAAGTCAAAGTATTACTGTATATGGAAGCAAAAAATTAAACGAAGATATAACAGTTCCTAGGTCAAAACTTCCTGAATTATTGAATCGTATAAATGGTATTTCAAAAAAATATAATGTTAAAATCCCTTGTTTTGGACACACAGGCGATGGAAATGTTCATGTAAATGTTATGGTTGATGGAGAAAATGAAGAAGAATTACAAAGAGGACATAATGCTATAACTGAAGTTTTTAAAGCGGCTATTGCACTAGAAGGAACATTAAGCGGAGAACACGGCATAGGTTTAAGCAAAGCTCCTTTTATGAAATTGGCTTTCACCGAAGAAGAAATGAATCTTTTTCGAGCAATAAAAAAAGCTTTTGATCCAAACAATATTTTAAATCCAGGAAAAATGAACTTATAAAAATGAATAATAAAATAAAATTTTTTATAAAAGAATTTAGAGACAAAGACTTATTGCATTATGCTTCAAGTCTTAGTTTTCACACTATTTTAGCACTTATTCCTATACTTCTTATATCTTTATCGATTTTTACAAAATTGCCTAGTTTTGATAAATATTATAAATTGATAAAACATTTTATTTTTTCATCTTTATTACCAAATCAACAAGAAGCAATTTCTATATATATTGATAAATTTTTAAATAATACTATAAATATGGGAATTATGGGAATTATTTTCGTTTTATATGTTTCTGTTATGTTTTTTATGGATTATGAATATATCGTTAGTAAAATTTTTAAAACCAAACCAAAAGGATTTTGGGAATCTATTTCAACTTATTGGACATTAACAACAATGCTCCCTATCGGAATAGGAATTTTCTTCTTTGCATCAAGTAAAATTCAAAATATTTTCAATAGCTCTTTATATACAAATTGGATAAATATACTTTTTATATTGCCTTTTTTGATAATCTGGATACTTTTTTTTGTTCTTTATATGATTTCAGCTAACAATAGCAAAATTCCAACTAAAATAGTAGCCCTGTCCTCTTTTATAGCTTCAAGTATTTGGTATATATCTAAAATAATATTTGTTTATTATGTAAGTTACAATAAAACTTATACCAGCATTTATGGTTCATTTAGCACACTTATGTTCTTTTTTATATGGATATATTTTTCATGGGTTATTTATATTTATGGATTGAAAATATGTTATTTATTGGGTATGCCTTCAAAAATAAATAATTCTACTCAAGAATAAACTCTTTTTTTAATAAATCTTTATCAAGTATATGATCATCAGATGAAATAATTTGATTTTTTTTAAATTTTCTAAGAATTCTTGATAAAGTAACAGGTGTAATATTTAAAATATTTGCTATTTCATGATGTTTGTTTGTTGATAAACAATTATCATTTTCATAAATAAATTTTGCAACTCTTTGTGTGGCATTCATAATTAAATTATCTGATATAATTTTTTCTAAATACATCACTTTATCAACAATTGACTTTAAAATAAAAGGTGCCACATTTGAACAGTATAATATTTTTTCTTCAAATTTTTTATAATCTATAATTAATACCAACGAATCGCCTATGGATTTGGATGAAGCTGGAAAATTAATATGAGCATAATTAGAAACTTCCGCCACAAAAGAATAAGGAGCAAATTGTTTTAAAACAATCTCTTTTCCTTTTGTATCTGTTTTAAAAACTTCTATAATACCTTTTAAAACAATATGTAATTTTACTCCCTCTTCTCCTTCGTAAAATAAAATTTCATTATTTTTTAATATTTTTATATGGCTAATATTTTTTAAAAACAATAATTCTTTATCTTTTAATTTTGAAAAAGCAGGAATCGATTTTAATATTTTTTGTGTTGCTTCCATGATAAATATTATATTATTATTTTAATTATAAATATGTTAAAATAATAGAATAAATTACAAGGATTTTTAAATGACAGCCAATAAAAATTTATTAGAAAAAGAATTAATTCAAAAAGAATTAGATAAATTAATTGAAATTAGAACTGATTTTTATAATTATTTAGACAATAATATTCCTAAAAAAAATAATCAATTTGATTTTTCCTCCAAGCCAAAAATGGATGCAAAAAATATTTATGATTATTTTTATAAACTTGATTATCAAGCTCGAAAATTAAGAAGCTATTTGGTAAAAATTTATGATTTAAAAGCAGAATAAAAATGTCTTATATATTGATAGACAGATCAAATTATTTTCACAACCTCAACATTATATCAAAACAAATAAAAGGAAAAGATAAACTTTTTGTTGTTTTAAAAGATAATGCTTATGGACATGGCATAGTGCAAATGGCTAAATTATCGAAAGAATTTGGCATAAAACAAAGTGCTGTTCAAACAATCAAAGAAGCTATGAGTATAAAAAATTATTTTCCTTATATACTAGTTTTTAATGATCTTCCACAAAATAAAATGAATGGAATAGGTTTTGCCATAAATTATATAAAATATATAGAAAAAATACCAAAAAACTCTATCGTAGAATTAAAAATAGATACTGGAATGCATAGAAATGGTATAAAAATAAAGGAAATTGCAGATGCTTTAAGACTTATAAAAAATAAAAATCTCATTTTAAAAGGAGTTTTTACACATTTTAAAAGTGCTGATGAACTTACAAGTGAATATTTTTGGCAAAAAGAAAATTTCAAAGAGGTAAAAAAAGAGGTAAAAAGAGTTTGCAACAATCTAAAAATACCTCTTCCATCTTTTCATTCTCACAACTCGGCAGCAATTTTTAGAAATAAAAATTTTAATGAAGCTTTTGCAAGAAGTGGAATTAGCATATATGGATATCATTGTTTGTCTTATCCATTACCAAATCCTTCATTGAAACCTGTTTTATCTTTATGGGCTGAAAAAATTAACACATCTAAATTTAAAAAAGGAGCCAGAATAGGATATGGAGGAGTTTTTGAAACTCCACAAAATATGACAGTTTCAACTTATGACATAGGATATGGGGATGGCTTTTTTAGGAATGACGGTCTAACTCCAATCAAAACAGCAAATGGAAAAAACATACTTGGCAGAATTTCCATGAATAGTATGAGTATTAATGGAGATGACAAAGAAGTTTGTTTGTTTGATGATGCATCATATCTTGCAAAACATTTTCACACAATAATATATGAAATTACAACAAGATTATCACCAAATATCAAAAGAATTATTGTTTAATTATTTTTGTTTTTAATTCTTCAAGTCGTTGAATTCTATCTTCAGTGCTTGGATGAGTTGAAAACAAAGATGCAAAAGAGATATTTTTACCGGTAAAAGGATTTATGATAAACATATGAGAAGTTGTTTCGGTAGCACCTTGTACAAGACCCTGCTCATTGTAATTTTCTAATTTTCTTAATCCACTTTGAAGCCACTGCGGATGTCCTGTTATTTTCGCCGACCCCTCATCTGCAGCATATTCTCTGCTTCTACTTATAGACATTTGTATAATTGTTGCTGCTATTGGCAAAATAATAGCTAACAATATCATAACGATCGGATTATCATCTTGTTCATCATCTCTATATGCACCAAATATAGCACCCCATTGCATAATATTTGCTATCCAAGCAATAGCACCTGCAATTGTTGCTGTAATTGTTCCTGTTAATATATCATAATGTTTTACATGGCTTAACTCATGTCCTAAAACACCCTCTATTTCGTTTTCATTTAAAAGATCAAGTATTCCCTCTGTTACTGCAACTGCGGCATGAGAAGGATTTCTGCCTGTAGCAAAAGCATTTGGTATTTTATCTGGAATAATATAAATTTTAGGCATAGGAATTTTAGCTTTTTGACTAAGGTTTTTTACTATTTGATAAAGACCCGGAGCTTCTTTTTGTGTTACTTGCACAGCATTGTAGTGAGAAAGAACCATTTTATCAGAAAAAAAATAACTAACAAAATTCATTATTCCTGTGATCATTAAAGCTATCAACATTCCATTGCTTCCACCATAAACACCACCAATAAATATAAAAAGTAAAGTTAAAGCGACCATTAAAAAAACAGTTTTAAAAACTTCCAATTATATCTCCTTTATGCTTTCTTTAAATATTACTCCGTCAATTCCTTGCAATGCGGCCCATTCCAAATCTTCATCAGTTTCACAAAATAAAAGAATTTTTGTGTCAAACATATATTCATTTGCTATTTTTTGA
>JALUBK010000032.1 GCA_027044945.1 Campylobacterales bacterium | reverse complement strand
ATATATTTTGCTCTATCTTTATTTGTTATGGTCATCTTTGAAATTTTTTCATTTTCAAATTCTACTATTTGGGCTTCTATTGTTTTATTAAATAAAGCTTCTATACTCCAGTATTCAACAGGCTTAAAAGCTTTTATTTCTCTTTCTCTGTCAATAATAATTTTTAAGGCTGAACTTTGAACCCTACCAGCACTTAATCCTTTTTGTATTTTTGATGCTAATAACGGAGAAAGTTTATATCCAACAATTCTATCCAATAATCTTCTGGCTTGTTGTGCATTAAAATTATTTATATCTATAATTCTTGGGTTCTCTAAAGCTTTTTGTATTGCATTTTTTGTAATTTCATGAAATACTATTCTAGGAAGTGAAGTAGGCTCTTTTCCTATCGCTTTTGCTATATGGTATCCTATCGCCTCCCCTTCTCTATCCTCATCAGTTGCGATATAGATAGTCTCACTTTTTTTTGCCAAATCTTTTATCTCTTTGACTGTTTTTGAGTGGTCTCTGCTAACTCTATATTCTGGTTTAAAGCTATTTTCTTCTATTTTTATACCAAATGAACTTTTGGGCAAATCTCTTATATGTCCTTTACTGGCAATAACTGTATAATCTTTTCCTAAAAAATTATTTATTGTTTTTGCTTTTGCTGGAGATTCAACAATGATTAAATTTTTCAACACTTCTCCTTTTCAAATATGAAATTGTATCTAATGAAAATATTAAATGCAAATTATTTTGTTTTATAACTTATATAAAATATCAAAAGAATGCTAAAATCTATCATTACATCTGCAAAATTAAATATAGCAAAATTGAAGCCACAATGCCAATAAACATAATCAATAACACCTCCATGCAAAAACCTATCATATATATTGCTACATCCTGCACCTAGTAACAAACCAAGAGGAAAAGAATATTTTATAAAAATTTCTTTTTTGAAGAAAAGATATAAGCCTACTATTCCTATAAGAATTAATTGTATATATTTTAAATTTTTGCCCAAAAAAGAAAACATTGAAAAAGCTATCCCTTTATTAACGGTTAAAATAAATGATATACATTCACTTGACCAGCTAAAACCATTCAAAAAAAGTGCTTTTATATTTTGGTCAATAAAAAAAATACCGCTAAAGGATAAAACAAAAATCCATATTGCTTTTATCATGCTATCAATGCTTTTTTGAAAAAATCTTTTAATTTTTCCATTTCTTGAGTAATCTCTTCTGTATCTTTTCCCTCTAAAAGTATTCTAAGTAAATTTTCTGTTCCAGAATATCTAATAAGCACTCGAATTCCTTTTTTATTCAAATTATTTAAAATTTTTTCATAATCTTTTAACTCATTGAGTGGTTTTTTGACAGATACTGGAATATTTTCTTTAATTTGCGGATACAATTCAAATATATCAAAAGCTTCACTGGCTTTTTTATTTGTTGAAATAATATAAGCCATCACTTGCAAGGCACTTGCTAAACCATCACCAGTTTTGGCATAATCGCTTAAGATAATATGTCCGCTTTGCTCTCCTCCGAAATTTAGATTTTCTTTTTGTAAAACTTCAAGAACATTTTTGTCCCCTACATCGCATCTAAAAAGTGAAATATTATTTTTTTTCAAATAATCTTCCAGTGCTTGATTACTCATGACAGTTGCTGAAATGGCATTATTTAAAAGTTTGTTTTTTTCTTTAAGATATTTTCCTAAAGCTCCAAGAAGTTTATCTCCATCAATAACTTTCCCTTTTTCATCTACAACAACGAGTCTATCAGCATCTCCATCAAGAGCAAAACCTATATCGGCTCGAACCCGAATAACTTCTTTTATTAATGTTTCAGGATGCAGTGCCCCACAATTTTGGTTTATATTGCTTCCGTTTGGTTCATTATTTATAACAAAAACTTCGGCTCCAAGTTCGCTAAAAATCGTAGGAGCAACTTTATAAGCGGCTCCATTGGCAGTATCAATAACAATTCTGATGTTATTTAATGCTAATTCTCTCGGAAAAGAATTTTTTATATGAACAATATATCTTCCAATAACATCATCAATTCTTTTTGAAGAACCAATCTCAAGTGCTGTTTTTTGATGTTTTTTTATTAATTTCTCATCAAAATAAATTTTTTCAATCTCTTCTTCGATTTTATTATTTAGCTTATTTCCTCTATTATCGAAAAATTTTATACCATTATCATAATATGGATTGTGAGAAGCACTTATCATAATCCCCCCATCGCATCTCATGTCTTCAGTTAAAAATGCTATAGCGGGAGTTGGCATAGGACCTATTTGTATAACATTATATCCGATAGCAGTAAGTCCGGAAACAATGGCATTTTCTATCATATAACCACTTCTTCTGGTGTCTTTGCCCACTATTATTTTATTATTTTTTGATATTTTTCTAAAATAAATTCCAGCCGCCATGGCAAGTCTCATAGATGTCATGGCGTCTAATTTCAATCCCGCTTTTCCTCTTACTCCATCTGTTCCAAATAGTTTCATTGGTAAATTTCCTATATTTTTTACCTATATTTTACCATATTAAAAGTTCAAAGAAAATTTAACTATATAAAAACCTCCAAAGATTAACCATAAAAAAAGAATTGAAGCTAAATAAATCGGTCTCATTCCGACACCTTTGAATTTATCTACACTTGTTTCCATTCCCATAGCAGTCATCGCCATAGTAAGAGCAAAAGTGTCAACTTTGTTTATGCCAATAACCATAGAACTTGGTAATAAATTGAATGAATTAAACCCAGCTACAACTATAAAAAATACTGCAAACCATGGTATAGTTATTTTTGTTTTTTCATTTGATGCTCTTGCTCTTGTTTTAGACAACCAATATCCAAGTATCAATAAAAATGGTGCAATCATCATAACTCTTATCATTTTTACAATAACCGCATATTTTGCAGTTACTGGGCTTATAGCATTTCCAGCAGCCACAACATGAGCTACTTCATGAATAGTCCCACCTACATAAATGCCCATATCTTTAAGATTAAGTGGTATTAAGCCTGATTTGTATAAAAATGGATATAAAAACATGGCGGTTGTTCCAAATATAATAACAGTTGCAACGGCAATAGCACTTTTGTAAGGCTCACCTTTTACTACCGGTTCTGTTGCCAAAACAGCTGCAGCCCCACAAATAGAACTTCCAACACTTGTCAATATAGCAGTATCTCTATCAAGTTTTAATATCCTAGTTCCTACAAAATAACCTATAAGAAATGTTGAGGTTACTACAAGAGAACTTGTTATGATGCCTGAAAGTCCAACTTGCTCTATATTTTGAAAAGTAATTCTAAAACCATAAAATATAATAGCTGCCCTGAGTATGATTTTCATGGAAAATTGAATTCCTGGAACCCACTCAGCAGGTAATTTGTTTCTTAAAGTATTTGCATATATAATACCCAAAACGATACCAATTATGAGTGGGCTGATACCGAGATTTTTAAAAAACGATAAATTTGCGATATATGTAGCTGAAATTGAAAATAGGGCAACAAATAAAATACCATTTAATGTATTTGATCTGTTTTCTTTACTAAAAGCCATGATTTTTTCTCCTGTGTAATAAATTTGCGATATTTTATATTTTTTTTCTATATTTGTAAAATTAATAAAATTTGATATAATAATTAAAATTATTAATGAAAATATACAACAGGAATTAACATGACATTTAAAGAATTGGAAATTTTTTATGCATTAAGCGAAGAATCACATGTAAGCAATTTGGCAAAAAAACTAAATTTAAGTCAATCCGCAATCTCTTTATCAATAAAATCATTAGAAAAAAAATTAGGTGAAAATTTATTTGATAGAGTTGGAAAAAAATTAATTCTTAATGAAAGAGGTATTTTTTTTAAAAATAGTAGTTATGCAGAATACATTAATTTAAAAAAAGCACAAGAATTATTTAAAAAAGATAAAATAAGTGGAAAATTAAAAATAAGTGCGAGCAGAACTATTGGAGATTATATAATGCCAAAAATTGTTTTTGATTTTTTGCAAAAATATCCTAATGTTTCCATTGAAACAGAAACTCAAAATTCAAAAAATATTACGGAAGAACTTTTAAATGGAGATATTTCATTAGGCTTCATTGAAGCCGATATTCCTGCAAAAGATTTAATTTCTGAAAAGATAGGATTAGATGAATTGATTATTGTTAGTAAAGATAAAACTCTTTCGAAAAGAAAATATTTTATAGATGAATTATTTGATAGAGTTTGGATTTTCAGAGAAAAAGGTTCCGGCACAAGAGAATTTTTTATTAATATTATGGGGTCTTTACTCGACAATATTGACAACAGCATTGAATTATCTAGTTTTGAAAGCATAAAAACACTTTTATTGCATGATAAAAAAACCATCACTTGCATATCAAGAATTTGTGTTGAAAATGAATTAAAAAGAGGAGAATTATATGAAGTAAAATTAAAAAATTTATCTTTTATAAGAAATTTTTTTATTATTTATCACAAAAATAAATATCAAAATAGACTATTTTTAGAATTTAAAAAATTTTCCATATCATATTTTAATTGAAAATTAAGTTATAATTATATATAATTCCAAGCTTAAAAGACATTAAGACATAGCTCGGGGTGTAGCGCAGTCTGGTTAGCGCACCTGGTTTGGGACCAGGGGGTCGGAGGTTCGAATCCTCTCACCCCGACCATTTATGGTGGGTGTAGCTCAGTTGGTTAGAGCATCGGATTGTGGTTCCGAGGGTCGTGGGTTCGAATCCCATCTCCCACCCCATATATTGAGCGCTCGTAGCTCAATTGGATAGAGCAACGGACTTCGGATCCGTAGGTTGAAGGTTCGACTCCTTTCGAGCGTACCATTTCAACACTAATTTGTTATATTTATATGCGTTCGTAGCTCAGCTGGATAGAGCATCGCCCTTCTAAGGCGAGGGTCACAGGTTCGAATCCTGTCGGGCGTACCACTTAATAACTTCTCAGATGCGGACGTGGTGAAATTGGCAGACACGCCAGACTTAGGATCTGGTGCCGTAAGGCGTGGAGGTTCAAGTCCTCTCGTCCGCACCACCTTATAAAACTAAAAATAACTAAAAAATGTCTTTTTAAAGCAAATATTAAATAATTTTTTGATACATTATAATTTCTATAAAAAATTAAAAAAGAGTATTATGATGCAAAAAATATCATTTAAATTAAGAATATTTGCAATTTTTTTGATTCCTGCTATTTCTATGGTGTATTTTACTTTTTATTTTGTAACTATGAAATATAGGGAATTAGAAAATGCCTCTTCGCATAAATTTTTTGCTCAAATGACAAAAGTTACAAGTAATTTTATACATAATATTCAATTAGAAAGAGGATTGAATGCTGGATATATTGCAGTAAAAAATAAAAATGTTTTTAAGCATAAATTACTTGAACAAGAAAAAGAGACCGATGAAGCATATAAGCAATTTATTTCATATTATGATTTACAAAAAAAAGATACAAATAAAATAAATCAATTAATTTTTTATAAAAATACTCAAGAAATTAAAAAAATATTAAAAAAATTACATTTTTTAAGCACTATAAGAAAATCAGTTTTAAATGGAACTTTAAGTTTTAAGGAAGATATTAATTATTATTCATATATAAATCAAGAACTTATGCAAATTATATACAACTTAACAACTGTTCTTGTAAAAAATGGTATTGATGCAAGCAGTATTTATAGACTCGAAGAGTTTAAAGAATGTGCTGGTTTGGAAAGAGCATATGTATACAATCAACTTTTATCGAAAAATAATTCACAGCAAAGATTATTTAAAATTGAAAAGTTGATTATAAAAGAAAAAAATACACAGCAAGAATTTCTTTCAGATGCTTCTGTAAAATATTTAAAATGCTATAATGCTATCATAAAAAATAATTTAGAAAAAAATTTACAAGAGATGAGAAAGCTGTTTTTTGAAAATAAACTTAGTTCTAAATCTGCAAAAGAATGGTTTAAAATAAGCACCGAAAGAATCAATAATTATGAACAATTGTCTATGTTTGTTTTAAATTCATATATTAATAGTATGAATACAATAAGGAAGAAGGCTGAAAATTCTTTAATAGTTGCATCAGGATTATGGTTGCTTTTGATATTTGCATTTTTGCTTTTGATGCGTATTTTAAATAAGCTTATTGATAAAGAAGCAAAACTGATAGATGATTTGAGGATTTCATCTTATGCTTTTAAAGGACATGAAGCCATGACTGTAACTGATCCAAATGGAAATATTATAAAAGTCAATAAAGCTTTTAGTGAAATTACTGGATACCAACCAAGCGAAGTGTTGGGTAAAAATCCAAGAGTTTTAAAATCTTATAAGCATTCTGATGAATTCTATAAAAATATGTGGCTAAATCTTCATACAAAAGGCAGATGGAGCGGTGAAATATATAATAAAAGAAAAAATGGTGAAATTTATATGGAAAAATTATCAATAACTGCTATCAAAGACAATAAAGGGATAACAACACATTATATAGCTCAATTTCTTGATGTATCTGATCTTAAAAAAGCTCAAGATGAAGCAATTTTTCAAGCCAGTCATGATTTTTTAACAAGACTTCCAAATCGAAAATCTATGATGCAAAAACTTCAAGAAGAGTTTGCAAGAGCAAAAAGGCATGATTTCTTTGATGCTTTTTTGTTTATTGATTTGGATGGATTTAAGAAAGTTAACGATAACTACGGACATTCCATAGGAGATAAACTTCTTGTAAAAGTTAGTGAGGGATTTAAAAATTGTTTAAGAGAAGAGGACTTTGTGGCAAGAATTGGTGGAGATGAATTTTGCATAATATTGCCTGAATTGAGTAGCGATATTCAAGATGCGATAAATAGTGCAAAAATAGTTAGCAAAAAGATATTGTTCAAGTTGTCAAATCCATTTTCTATAGAAAAATATCAAATCCAAATAAGTGCTAGTATTGGTATAAAATTATTTCCTGATGGAACTAGAGATATAAATGATATTATCAATAAAGCTGATACATCTATGTATGAAGCAAAAAGACAAGAGAAAAATCAAATAGTAATTTCACAAGAATAAGCATTATAAAAGTAATTTTATAGCATAATCAAAATAAAAATGGAAGTTTTATGGAGTATTTTGCAAAAAGAATAATACCTTGTTTGGATGTAAAAAATGGAAGAGTTGTAAAAGGTATTAATTTTATAGGTCTTAAAGATGCTGGTGATCCTGTAGAAGTTGCTAAAAGATACAACGAAGAGGGTGCTGATGAAATAACTTTTTTGGATATTACAGCAACTTATGAAAAAAGAGGGACAATTGTAGATATTGTTCGAGAGGTTGCTAAAGAAGTTTTTATTCCTTTGACTGTTGGTGGAGGAATAAGAAAACTTGAAGATATTTATGCTCTTCTAAATGTGGGGTGCGATAAAGTTAGTATAAATTCCAGTGCAGTAGAAAATCCTAATTTTATTAATGAAAGTTCTAAGAGATTTGGTTCTCAGTGTATTGTTTTAGCAGTAGATGCAAAAAGAACAGAAAATAGTTGGAATGTGTTTGTAAGCGGAGGAAGAGTTGATACCGGTTTGGATGCTATAAAATGGATGGAAGAGGGTGTTAAAAGAGGTGCCGGTGAAATACTTTTGACTTCTATGGATGCTGATGGCACAAAAGCAGGATATGATAATGAACTTATAAAAAAAATAAGTGAAAAAGTTAATGTGCCTGTTATTGCCAGTGGTGGGGCGGGAAAAATGGAGCATATAAGGGATACTTTTTTAAATGGAGCAGATGCCGCTTTGGCTGCTTCTATTTTTCATTATAAAGAGATAGATATAATGGATTTAAAAAGGTATTTACAAAATCAAGGTATTGCGGTAAGATTGTGATAATATGTGCTGGAAATAATGAACAACTCAAAGGTGCTGTTCCTGTAGGAATAGGACTTATCGAAGTAGCTATTAATTTAACAAAATTATGTTTGGAAAAAAAACCGCAAGAGATTATTTTTATCGGTAGTGCGGGGAGCTATGGCAAGTATAAAATTTTTGATATTGTAAAAAGTTATAGTGCTTCGAATGTGGAAATTTCATATCTTCAAAATTTGTCTTATACCCCAATTAAGAAATTAAAAATATTTCAAAATGTTTCATGTGAAACAAATATTATAGTAAATAGTAGTAATTTTATAACAATAGATAAAAATATATCTCAAAAATATATAGAAAATGGTATTGATTTGGAGAACATGGAATTTTATTCTATTCTAAAAGTTGCTGAAAAATTTAAAATAAAAGCAAAAGGTATTTTTGTTATTACCAATTATTGTCAAGCAAATGCTCATCAGGAATTTATTTCAAACCATCAAAAAGCAAAACAAATTATGGAGAAAATTATTGAAAAATTATAAAGAATCGATTTTAGATTTTACAAAGGATGAATTGTCATCTTTAATAAAACCATCTTTTAGGGCAAAACAGATATATAGTTGGATTTATCAAAAATATGTTAATAATTTTAATGAAATGAAAAATTTACCTAAACAATTAATAGTTGAATTGGAAGAAAGATACAGGCTGAATCCTTTAAAGGTTTTGGCAAAAGAGCAAAGTAGAGATGGTAGTATAAAATATCTTTTTGGTTTAATTGATGATTTAAGCATGGAAGCTGTTTTATTGCCCATGAAAAAAGAGGTTAAAGATGAAGAGGGAAATATTATTCAATCTTCAAAATATACTGTTTGTATATCTTCGCAAGTTGGTTGCAAAATGGGTTGTGCATTTTGTTTAACCGCGAAAGAAGGATTTAAAAGAAATCTTACTCCTGGTGAAATAGTAGCTCAAGTATTAGAGATCAAAAAAGACAATAATATTCCTACTAATAAAAGAGTAAATATTGTATTTATGGGCATGGGTGAGCCACTTGACAATCTTGATAATGTTGTCAAAGCTGTTAAAATATTTTCAGATCCTGACGGTCTTTGCATATCTCCAAGAAGACAAACGATTTCTACTAGTGGATTGGCTTATAATATTAAAAAATTAGGAGAAATGGATTTGGGAGTTCTATTGGCTATCTCTTTACATGCAGTTGATGATGGAACAAGAGAAAAATTAATGCCAATAAATAAAGCATACAATATTGCTTCTGTTTTAGATGCTGTCCGAAATTTTCCAATTGATGCAAGAAAAAGAGTAATGTTTGAATATCTTGTGATAAAAGATTTGAATGATGATGTCAAAAGTGCAAAAAAATTGGTGAAATTATTGCATGGAATAAAAGCAAAAGTAAATCTTATATATTTTAATGAATATCCAAATTCTCCTTTTAAAAGACCTTCTGAAAATAATATGTTAAATTTTCAAAGTTATTTAAGAGAACACGGGGTAACTTGCACTATAAGAGAATCAAAGGGGCTTGATATTTCTGCAGCTTGCGGACAACTTTATGAAAAGGTAAATTAAATACTTGGTTTTAGAATTTTTGTTGAATAAATTTTATATTTAATTTTTTTATGGTCAAACTCTATCCAGTGTGCATGAAGAAGAAGTCTTGTATCTCCTGTTAGTTTTATTCTGTCTTTTTGTGAAAGATTTCCATCAAGATATTTGGAAGCTGTTTCGAAATTGACTCCATAAATTGGATCTCCCAATATTGGATGTTTCACATGAAACAAATGAACTCTTATTTGATGTTGTCTTCCTGTTAATGGGATAGCTTCTATTAATGTTGTGTTGTTATTAAAATATTTAATTGGCTTGATAATTGTTTTTGCTGTTTTTCCTGCCTTATCTATTTTTACTTTAATTTTTACTTCAGAAAAATCTCTATTTAGTTTAATAGGCTCATCTATAAAAAGTTCATTTTCTATTTTTCCTTTTACGAAAGCCAAATATCCTTTTTTGATGGTTTTGTTTTGAAAAGAGTTTTTGAAATAAATTTCAGTTTCCTTGTTTTTTGCAGCTAACACTAAGCCACTTGTTTCTTTATCAATTCTGTGTGCAATATTTGCTTCTTTTCCAAAACAATATTTAACTTCATCTGTTAGTGTATAAAATGTATTTCTATTTTTTGGATGGACTAACAGACCGCTTGGTTTGTCAAAAAGTGCAAAATCTTTTGTCTGAAATATTGGTTTTAAGCCATTTGTTTGTGGGATAAAAACAATAAGTGAAATATTACCTGTTATCTCAGAAGATTTTTGTTTTACTAACACATTATCACAAAACAATCTTTGTTTATCTATATATCTTTGAGCTTCTCGCATTTCACAATTTAAAAAATCCATAACAACTTTAAAAGCTTTTGTTTTTTTTGTTATGAAAAAATCTATTTTTTTAAAAGCCATTTATTTTCCTATCTTTAATTGGTGATATTTATCAAAATATAAATATAAATATTGTATCATATATATATAAAATTAGTGTAATAATTTAAAAGGAATATATAAAATGGTAGAAAGATATGCAAGAGAAATTATGAAATCCAAATGGAGTATGCAGGCAAAATATAATGCATGGCTAAAGGTTGAAAAAGCTGTAGTCAAAGGATGGAATAAACTTGGGTTGGTGCCTAATGAAGATTGTGAAAAGATTATAAATAATGCAAAATTTGATATTAGTAGAATTGATGAAATAGAAAAAACTACAAAGCATGATGTTATAGCTTTTTTAACCAGTGTTGCAGAAAGTCTTGGAAAAGAGAGTAGGTGGGTTCATTATGGTATGACTAGCAGTGATTGTATAGATACTGCTGTTGCATTGCAAATGAAAGAGT
Source organism: Campylobacterales bacterium (assembly GCA_027044945.1). Lineage (GTDB taxonomy): Bacteria > Campylobacterota > Campylobacteria > Campylobacterales > JALSKU01 > JALSKU01. Next base: position 13,027 of record JALUBK010000032.1, on the reverse strand, counting down.
CTTTAGAACTAATATTAAAAGATATCCAAGAATTGATGGAATCTATAAAACAAAGAGCATATGAGCATAAAAATACTTTAATGGTCGGAAGAAGTCATGGAATTCATGGTGAGCCTATTACTTTTGGATTAGTTTTGGCACTTTGGTATGATGAGATTCATAGAAATTTAAAAAATCTTAATCAAGCTATGGAATTTATATCAGTAGGTCAAATAAGCGGAGCTATGGGTAATATTGCTCATTTACCAATTGAACTTGAAGAATTGGTGTGTAAAGAGTTAGGGTTGAAACCTGCTCCTGTATCAAATCAAGTTATTCAAAGAGACAGATATGCAAATCTTATGAATGCTTTAGCGCTATTGGCATCTTCTTGTGAAAAAATTGCAGTCAATATAAGACATTATCAAAGAACAGAAGTGTATGAAGCCGAAGAGCATTTTAGCAAAGGGCAAAAGGGAAGTTCGGCAATGCCTCATAAAAGAAATCCTGTTCTTAGCGAAAATGTTACCGGTCTTTGCAGAGTTATAAGAAGTTATGCTATTCCAGCAATGGAAAATGTTGCTTTATGGCATGAGAGAGATATAAGTCACAGTTCTGTTGAAAGATTTATTTTGCCAGATGGTTTTATTACAACAGATTTTATGTTAAATAGATTAAATGGAATTATAAAAAATTTGGTTGTATATCCTGAAAATATGATGAAAAATCTTAATCTTACAGGTGGATTGGTTTTTTCTCAAAGAGTGCTTTTGGAACTTCCAAAAAAAGGAGTCAGCAGAGAAAAAGCATATAAAGTTGTTCAAAGAAATGCTATGAAAGTTTGGGAAGATTTGCAAAAAGGAAAATCTGCATTAAATGAAAAAAAAGAAAGTTTATTTTTAGCACATCTTTTAGACGATAAAGAGCTTAGAAAAGAGTTAAGCGAAAAAGATATAAGAGAATGTTTCGAATATTCTTATTATATGAAAAATGTTGATCATATATTTGATCGAGTTTTTAATCATTAAGGAGATTGCAAGTTGAGGACATTAACGGTAATAAAAAGAAATGGAAGAATAGAAACACTTGATATTGGTAAAATTCAAAAATATACTACAGCAGCAACAAAAGATTTAGAAAATATTTCTCAAAGTGAATTAGAGGTTGATGCTAAGCTCCATTTTAAAGATGGAATTACGACAGAAGAGATACAGCAGACTCTTATAAAAACAGCAGTTGATAAAATTGATATAGATAGACCAAATTGGACATTTGTCGCATCAAGGCTTTTTTTGTATGATTTATATCATAAAGTCAGTGGTTTTAATGGTTATATTCATTTGAGAGATTATTTTGAAGTTGGGGAAAAAGAGGGTAGAATAATCCCGGGACTAAGAGAAAAATATAATCTTGATGAACTTAATGATTATATAGATATTAAAAGAGATTTGCAATTTACTTATCTTGGCATAAAAACTCTTTATGACAGATATTTGATTAAAAATTCCAAAAATGAGCCTATAGAATTGCCTCAGCATATGTTCATGGCTATTGCTATGTTTTTGGCTCAAAATGAATTTAATCCAATGGAATGGGCGAAAAGATTTTATGATTTGATAAGTAAATTTGAAGTAATGCTTGCAACTCCAACTCTTTCCAATGCAAGAACTCCTAGGCATCAATTAAGTTCTTGTTATATAGGAAGCACTCCAGATAATATTGAAGGTATTTTTGACTCTTATAAAGAGATGGCATTACTTTCAAAATTTGGAGGTGGTATCGGTTGGGATTGGAATCAAGTTCGAGGTATGGGAGGACAAATAGACGGCCATAAAAATGCTGCTGGAGGTGTTATTCCTTTTTTAAAAATTACTAATGATATTGCTATTGCGGTAGATCAATTAGGCACTAGAAAAGGTGCAATAGCTGTTTACATGGAACCATGGCATATTGATATAAATGATTTTTTAGATCTTAGAAAAAATTCAGGAGAAGAAAGAAGAAGAGCTCATGACCTTTTTCCTGCTCTTTGGATAAATGATTTATTCATGAAAAGAGTAGAAAATAATGACATGTGGACACTTTTTGACCCATATGATGTGCCTGAGCTTTCCAATCTTTATGGCGAAGAGTTTGAAAAGAAATATTTTGAATACGAAAATAATAAAAATATTATAAAAGAAAAAATTAAAGCAAAAGAGTTGTGGAAAAAAATATTGCTTAGTTATTTTGAAACAGGAACACCTTTTTTATGTTTTAAAGATAATGCAAACAGAATAAATCCAAATAATCATGAAGGAATTATAAGAAGTTCAAACCTTTGCACTGAAATATTTCAAAATACAGATGCAAATCATTATAAAATAAAAGTAGATTACGAAGATGGAAGTTTTGATTTGTTTGAAGAAGAAGAAAATGTAAAACTTGATAATGGTATTATAAAAAAAGCTAGAAAAATAACTGCACTTGATAGCATAAACGGTAAAAAGATTTTTATTGTAGAAAAAGAAAAAAATGATGGGAAAACCGCAGTATGTAACTTAGCCAGTATAAATCTTTCAAAAATAAACAAAAAAGAAGATTTTGAAAGAGTTATTCCAATAGCTATAAGAATGCTTGATAATGTAATAGATTTGAATTTCTATCCTTTGAAAAAAGTAAAAAAAACAAATCTTGAAACAAGAGCCATAGGTCTTGGAGTTATGGGCGAGGCACAAATGTTAGCTGAAGCAGGTATAAAATGGGGAAGTTACGAACATTTTTCAAAAATAGATGAAATCATGGAAATGGTTAGTTATAATGTTATACAATCGTCTTCCAACTTGGCTATCGAAAAAGGAAAATATCCAAAATTTGAAGGTTCAAAATGGAGTAAAGGTATTTTTCCTATTGATTTGGTTAGCGAAGAAGTAAAAAAACTAACAGATCGTGGAGGTTTGTTTGGTTATATATATGATTGGGAAAAATTAAAACAGAAAGTCAAAAAAAATGGTATGAGAAATGGTTATCTCATGGCTATAGCTCCGACTAGTTCTATATCGATACTTGTTGGAACGACTCAAACAGTTGAACCTGTTTATAAAAGAAAATGGTTTGAAGAAAATTTAAGCGGACTTATTCCAGTTGTAGTTCCCAACTTAACTCCAGATACTTGGCAATTTTATACTCCTGCTTACGAGTTGGATCAAACTTTAATAATAAAGGCTGGAGCAATTAGACAAAAATGGATAGATCAAGGACAAAGTTTAAATATTTTTATTACTCTTGATAAAGCAAGTGGAAAATATCTTAATGATATATATTCTCTTGCTTGGAAACTTGGTATAAAATCAGCATATTATTTAAGAAGTCAATCTCCCGAAGCAGTTAAAGAAAGTGAGGGTATAGAAGATAGAAGCATGGAGTGCTTGGGTTGTCAATAAAAATATTATATAAAATTAGTAATAATAAAAGAAAATTTATAATAAATATTGTATAATAATATTAAAAAATTTATAAGGAGCAAAAAGATGAGAAAGATTTTGAATGCAATAACTGCTACTGCATTAGTTAGTAGTTTGTTAGTAGCAAAAGATATTAAAATAGGTGTTGTGATGCCTTTAACTGGTGCAATAGCTGGTTATGGACAAATGTCAAAAACTGGTATTGATTTGGCTCATAAAATGGAAGGAACTTTAAAAAATGGAGATAAAATAAAGCTTATTTATCTTGATAATGCTGGCACCAAAGCTCAAACGGCTGATGCAACAAACATGTTGATTGCAAAAGATAAAGTTACTGCAATTATTGGAGCTTTGACTTCGAGTAATTCTTTAGTTGTGGCTTCAATAGTTAAAAAAAGTCATATTCCTACAGTTGCCCCAGTAGCAACAGATGCAAGAGTAACAAGAGCCAATCCGTATATGAGTAGAGCTTGTTTTATTGATGCATTTCAAGGAAAAGTTGGAGCAAAATTTGCTAGAAAAGTTTTAAAAGCAAAAACAGCTGTAGTCGTTACAGACAAAACTCAAGCATATTCAGCTGGATTGTCAAAAGAATTTATTAAAAATTTTAAAAAAGATGGTGGAAAAATTGTTAAAAGAGTTTTTATTTCAAGTGGAGATAAAGACTTTAAGGCAGTCTTGTCAACAATTAAAGCTGCAAAAGCTGATATTGTTTATACACCAATTTATACACCAGAAATGGCATTACTTGTTAGACAAGCTAAACAATTGGGTATTAAAGAGAGATATTTGGGTGGTGATGGCTTGGCTGATCCTACTCTTATTAAAATTGCAAAAAGTGCAGCTAATGGAATTATGTATTCTGATCATTTTAACGAAGCAGCTGCTCCTACAGCCCTTTCAAAAAGTTTTATCAAAAAATATCATGAAACATATAAAGAAAAAGTTCCAAGTTTCGCAGCAAATTCAGCAGATGCTTATTTTATTATAATAAATGCAATGAATAAATGTAAAAATCCTGCCGATAGTCAATGTGTAGCTAAAAATATTACAAAAACAAAAAAATTAGAAGGTGTTACTGGATATATTACTATTCCAAAAAGTGGAAACCCAGTTAAGTCTGCTGTTATTAATGAAATAGTTAACGGCAAAATCGTTTATAAAGCAACAATAAAACCATAATGGAATTTTTTACTCAGCAATTTTTAAATGGGCTCAGTTTAGGAAGCATGTATGCCCTCATTGCCATCGGTTATACGATGGTATATGGGGTGCTAAGGCTTATTAACTTTGCTCATGGCGATATTATGATGGTTGGAGCTTTTATCGCTTTTTTTGTTTTTAAAATGAGTGGTAGTTTTACTTTTGCTGTTCTTTGTGCGATTATAGGTGCAGCCTTAGTAGGAGTTTTGACATATAGAATCGCTTATAAACCATTAATTGATAAAAATGCTCCTAAAATATCTCTTTTGATTACAGCAATAGGTATAAGTTTTTTCTTGGAAAATTTGTTTAATATGCTTTTTGGAGGCATTCCAAAAGCTTTTAATTATCCAAAAATATTTGATCAAAATATCCATATACTTGGTGCAACAACAACTTTTGCGAGTATTTTAATAGCAATTTTAACAATTATTATCTTGATAATTGTAGTATGGTTTTTAGATAAAACAAAATATGGAATTGCTATAAAAGCACTCGCTTTTGATGCAAATACTGTAAAACTTATGGGAATTAATATAGATATTATGATATCTATTGTATTTTTTATTGGTTCTGCTCTTGCTAGTATCAGTGGAATTTTTTATGCTATTAGTTATCCTAGTATAGATCCTTTGATGGGTGTTTTGGTGGGATTGAAAGCTTTCGCAGCAGCAGTTTTAGGAGGCATAGGAAGTGTAGTCGGTGCTGCTATGGGAGGTTTTATACTGGGATTTAGTGAAATTTTTGTTGTGGCTTTTTTCCCATCTTTAGCAGGATATAAAGATGCTATTGCTTTTATTTTTTTAATACTCATTTTACTTTTTAAGCCAAGTGGCATTATGGGAATAGATTTTGAAAGGAGAAGATTTTGAGCTATTTTAGAAATTTAATTATTTGTGTAGCAATAGCTTGTGTAACTCTTTTTTATGCCAATTCTCATGTAGATAGCTATTCTTTGATGGTTCTCTCCAATCTTGGTATTTTTATGATTTTATCTGTCAGCTTTAATTTAATAAATGGAGTTACAGGGCAATTTAGTTTGGAGCCAAATGGATTTGTAGCTATTGGAGCATATATAACTGCCCTTTTGCTGTTAGGATCTGGTGCAAAAACAGACCAATTCATGATAGTAGACCCTTCTCCTTTGGTTTTATGGATGCATTCTCCTTTTATACTCGCACTTATTATCAGTGGCATAATTACATCTACTATGGCTTTTATTCTTGCTATTCCTGTTTTTAGAGTCAGAGGAGATTATTTAGCGATTGTTACTTTGGGTTTTGGTTTTATTATAAGAATTATAGCAGTAAATCAAACTGAATATACAAATGGTTCTATGGGGCTTTCCAGTATTCCTCAAGATTCTAATTTATTATGGATAGGAGCATTTGTTATTATATGTGTTGTTGTTGTTTTAAATATTATTTATTCAAAATTTGGAAGGGCAATGAAAGCAGTCAGAGATGATGAAGATGCTGCAACTGCCATGGGAATAAATACTTTTTGGATGAAAACTTATGCATTCATGACAAGTGCTTTTTTCGAAGGAGTTGGAGGAGGATTGTTGGCTAGTCTTCTTACAACTATATCTCCGGAACAATTCAATTTTATGCTGACTTTTCAACTTTTGATTATAATTGTTTTGGGCGGATTAGGAAGTGTAAGCGGTGCTCTTATAGGAAGCATTATCGTGGTTGCAGGAATGGAGTGGCTTAGATTTTTTGATGAACCGAATTTATTTGGTTTTCATACTGCTGCACATCCAGGTCTTAGAATGGTTGTATTTTCTATATTACTTATAGTCATGATGCTTTTTGCAAGAAAGGGAATTTTTGGAGATAAAGAAATTTTTGACATATTTAAAAAGGTCAAAAAATGATTCTTGAAATAAAAAATATAACAATGAAATTTGGTGGTGTTACCGCCATTGACAATTTAAGTTTTGGAGTAAGTTCGGGCGAAATTTTTGGACTTATTGGACCAAATGGTGCTGGAAAAACGACTATGTTTAATATAATTACAGGTAATTATAAACAAAGTGAAGGCGAAATTTTATTTATGCATGAACAAATTTCAGGCATAAAGCCAAATATTATTGTTCAAAAAGGAATAGCTAGAACTTTTCAAAATATTAGACTTTTTAAAAGCATGACAGTTTTAGAAAATGTAATGATAGGCTTTCACAATCAAATAAAATATACTTTTTTCGAGTCTATATTGAGATTGCCAAGATATTTTTTTTATGAAAAAAATATTAAAAAAGCTGCGATGGATATACTTGATATATTTGGAATTACACAATATGCCAACTCTTATGCAACCGAGCTTAGTTATGGTATTCAAAGAAAAGTAGAAATTGCAAGAGCTTTGGCAACAGAGCCTAAACTTCTTTTGTTAGATGAACCGGCTGCGGGCATGAACCCAATAGAAACAGAAGATTTATCTAATATTATACAAAAAATTAAAAAAGAGTATGGATTGTCTATATTATTAATTGAACATGATATGAAGTTTGTAAATAAGATGTGTGATAAAGTTTTGGTTTTAGATTATGGGGAAGATATTTTTGAAGGTAAGCCAGCAGATGCAATAATAAATAAAAAAGTAGTTGCAGCATATTTAGGAGATTTTACAAATGCTTAAAGTAAAAAATTTAGAAGTTTATTATGGTGTTATTGCTGCAGTTAGAGGTATAAGTTTTAGTGTAAAAGAGGGGCAAATAGTAACTCTTATTGGTTCAAATGGTGCTGGTAAAACCTCTACTTTGAATGCCATAGTCAATAGTGTGAAAAAAAAAGGTATAGTTGATTATTATGGAGTTGATATAGGAAATCTTAAAACTCATGAAATCGTTCGAAGAGGTATATCTTTGGTGCCAGAGGGAAGAAAAGTTTTTATCAATTTAAGTGTTGATGAAAATTTAAGAATGGGTGCATTCAATAATGATGAAAATTTTGAAATATTAAGAAAAAAGATGTATGAAATGTTTCCAAGATTGTCAGGAAGGAAAGACCAACTAGCCGGAACTATGAGCGGTGGAGAGCAACAAATGTTAGCAATAGCAAGAGCTCTTATGAGCGAACCAAAACTTTTAATGCTAGATGAGCCGAGCCTTGGTCTTGCTCCAAAAATTGTTGGAGAATTGTTTAGTGTTATAGAAAAATTGAAAGAAGAAATGACAATCCTTTTAATCGAACAAAATGCTTTTGCTGCATTAAAAATTGCTGATTGGGCATATGTGTTAGAAAATGGTTCTATAGGATTAGAAAATAATGCTGAAATATTATTAGGAAATGATGAAGTAAGAAAAAAATATTTAGGTGGATAGTGATGCTGTAAAATCAACTGTATAAATCCAAAATATAGATATTTGATAAAATATGTTAAAATAAATACCCAATATTAATAAAATGGTACAACATGAATATAAAACTTTTAAGATATGCTCTTAAATTAAGAGATAATCCTACATTTAGCTCCGTAAAGAAGATAATAGAAGTCTTAAGAGATTATGAAAAAAGAGATGAAGAGATTTTTTTATATGCAAAAAGAGGTCAAAGGGTTAAAATTTTAGATGAAAGACTTTTTTTTGAATTTTTAAGTGAAATTACAGGGGTTAATGTAAATAGTTTTGAAAAAATTGAAAAAATCTTATCTTCTGACTCAAGAGAGCAAAATATTATAAACACCGGTGATAGTAAAAGCACAATTGTATCTCCGTTTGCTAAAACCATGCTTTTGAGAAAAAAAGGTGAACTTACCAAACTTTATAGAAAAGATGATTTATATAGCTTGAAAATAGATAAAATTGTAGCTATTGAAAATAGCGAGAGTTTTTTGGAGATTGATAAGTTGTGGGATAAGTTTGAAGAGGACTATTTTTTGTATTTGAGTGGCAATCCAAATACTCTTATTAGAGAGTTTATGGCAGATAAAGAGGTTGTTTTTTTCATAGACTTAGATATAGTTTCGCTAAATTTTTATGAAGATATAGTTACAAGAGCAAAAAGCCTATTTATCCCAGAAGATTTTGAAATGCTACTTGCAAATTATGGCAATAGTTCTTTATATCAAAAACAGAGAAATTTTTTAAGGGATAGTTACACAAGCGAACTTCAAAGTATAATAAAAAGTATAAAATCAAATGCAAAAGTTTTGGAACAAGAGGTTATAAATTGACACATTTACAGTTAATTGAACTGATATATAAGTTTAAAGATACACTAAAAAGAGCTTATACAGATAAATCCTTACAAAATGCTCCTCAAGAGTTGGTGGATTCGACAATATTTATAAAATTATCAAATAGATTTATTCTAAATAAAAACTACATAAAATTTGTTGATTCTGTTTTGGATAGAGTAGATTATAGTTTGATTTTTGAAGACTATGAAAAAGAACACAAAGAACTTATAAAATACTTCAATAGATACAAAACAGATAAAAAGAGTTTTTATAAGGATAAAATTTTAAAATATATAGATGACATATACTTAAAGTTTTTCTTTAGAGATAAAGAGATAAATCAAAAAATAAAAAGATTTGAGCAAGAAGCAACCTTGGAGATAAAGCTAATCATAGAAGAAGCAAGAGATCTTTTAGAGCAAATTTCACAACTTATAGATGCAAATAATAAAATCATAAAAACTTTTAGTGAATTAAAAAAGTATGAAGAGGATTTTAGAGAGAAAATAGTCTCCTTAGATGAAAATTTTGGTGTTTTTGTTGAAAATATAGATGGATACATAACCTATCTTACAAGATTTATAGTCCAAACAGAGACCAAAAGAAAACAAAATAAACTTTTTTTAAAGATTTCAAATGATATATTAAATGAAGATGATAGTTATTTAAATGAACAGCTAGAGCTGAATATAAAAGTTCTGTTTCACACTATAAAATATACAGCAAGAAATAAAATTAAATACTTTATAGAAGACAGCAACAGATTACTTAAAAGAGAGCTAAAAGAGTTGAGACTCATAAGACCTGCTAAAAAGATTGTAAAGACTACTTTAGAGCAAAAAAAAGAGGAGTTAGATCTGTTGGATATAGATGAAATTTTGGGTGATTTAGACAAAACGGGGAGCGAAGATTTGTTTATGTATCTTTTAAGACATAAATTAATTGATAATGATATATCTATGGCTTTTAAAATATATCTGCAACTTTTAAGCTATGCAAAGGTGAAATTTTGTAGTGATTTTAATGATTATAATATAAAGATAGCTAGGTGGAAAAATGTATAAAGAGGCTTATGAAGTTTTATCAAAAGGTATCATTGTTTCGTTAAATTCTCAAAAGTATTTAAAGATATCCAATTTTTTAAATATAGATGACAATTTCGAAGAGTTTGATGATATTTTGGAGAAAATCGGATATAGACTTGTCGGAGAAAATGGATATTTTTACATAGTCAAAATTTCAAAGCTTGAGAGAAGTGAAGTTGAAAGTTTTGTAAATACTCATAAAAAAACTATAGTTTCCATATCTATATTAAAGCAAATTTTTCCTCTTATTAGTGTGGGTGATACTATCAAGCAAACACTTTTTACAAATGAGATAACTAAAAAAGATGATGAATTGATTTTTGAAAAGTTTAATTTTTTATTTGGCAAGCTTGATTTGAAAAGTTATATAGAGGAGTTCTTTAAGTTACTTGAGAAAAGTTTTGTAATAGAAAAAATTTCGTCTAAGAACAAAGACAGTTATAGAGTCTTAAATGCTTTAAGCTACTATATAAAGCTTGTTGAGAGTGCTTTTTAGGGGATTTAATGCAAAATACAAATAAATTAAAAGAGATAATCTTAATAAATAGTGCAAATTTTGACTTTGTAAGAGTAAACCTAAGTAGAGATTTATTTTTTCTTGGTGATAATGGAAGTGGAAAAACTAGTTTCATAAGAGCTATTCATTTTTTGTATAGTGGAGATGCAAGAAGTATCGGAATACCAAATGATAAAAAGAGTTTTAAAGATTATTACTTTAGATATGATAACTCATATATATTTTATGTTTTTGAGGATTTTTTCATATTTGTCTATAAAAGAGCAAATGAGATTGTAAAATATTTTTCATATCAAAAGTTTGATATCAAGATGATTAAAGGTAACAAAGCTCAACTCTTAACCCAAAAGGAGATAATTTCCTATATCAAATCTGCACCACTTAGTAAAAGAGTAAATGGAATTAACGAGTATAGCGATATAATTTATGGAAAAGATAAAAAATTTCTAGATTTTAAAATAGCAGATATAAATAGTAAGGATATGTTTTTAAAGCTATTTCATACCGTTTTCAATGTGGATAAGGCGATAATCGACTCAAAAAGTATAAAAAAAGCTCTCTTTAGCTCACTCAATCTTTCAAGTTACAGTGAATCATTTGAGCCAGATTATTATATTTCAAAATTAAATGAATTTATAAATAATTATAACTTTTTTAGAAGCATGCAAAAGCAAGAGAAAAATATCAAAAAAGCGACAGAATTAAAAGAGGATATCTTAAAGATTGAAGAGAGATTAGGCTTGTATGAATCACAGATAAATTACAGAAAAGAATACGAGAAAAGTCTATTAGATAGTATAAATAAAAATATTAAAGACAATAAAATGGCTCAGACCAGACTTCAAGAAAAGATATCTTTGAAGCAAAAGATTAAGGATAAGTTTAGAAGCAAAATTGATGGCAGGATAGATGATGCTAGGTATAAATTGAGTGAGATAAAAAAATATAGAGCAAAATTTACAAAAAAAGAGATGGTAAGTGCACAAGAGCTTGTCTCAAAAGAGCCATTTGTCAGGGATGAGCTAGATAAGTTTAGGTATGAGCTTATTAAGGTAAAAAGTGGTTTAGAAGATAGTTTAGGAAGTATAGAACAAGAGATAAAAAATTTAAGATATAAAAAAGAGTATCAACTACCTCAAGAGCAAAAATTACGAGAAAATTCTATCTATGCTCAAATAGATGAAGACGAGAGAAATCAACTAAATACACTTGAGATTGAGTTTGAACATAAAAGAAGCAAACTAGAGCTAAAGATAAAGATGCTAAATAGCGAAGTAGAAGAACTAAATAGAGATATAGAGAGGATTTCAAATAGTGGCGATAAGCTAAAAGACCAATTTGAGGAGACAAAAGATAGTTTACAGCAGAAAATATATCAAGAAGAGCAAAAATTACATAGCAAAAGATTGGAAAATCAAAACGATATAGCAATAATAGAGCAAGACAATATTAAAATACTTTCCAAAATAGAGAGTCTAAAAGAAGAGTTTAAAAAAGCAAGAGATGGACAACAACAGTTTTATGCAGAGGAAAAAAGAGAGATAGAGGCACAAATAGCAACTTTTAAAAACATGATATATTCTAAAAAGGGAAGTTTTAAAGAGTTTTTAAATGAAGAGGTTGAATCCTGGCAGATAGATCTGTATCCCTTGCTTGATGAGAAGCTTTTAAGTAAAAATATAGATGAGTTAAAGCCAAAAATAATTAGTGAAAAAGTTGTAGGAATCAAGCTTGATACAACAAATCTAAAAAGAATACTGCCAGCAGATGAGGCAAATGAAAAAATAGATAGATTAAAAACAAAGCTAAACAGTTTAGAAATAGAGTTTGCAAAAAAACTACAATCTATAGATGAAAATCACAGACAAAAAAAGGAAGCTTTAGAACTACATATAAGACATAATATTCTCAAAATCAAGAGTAAAAAAGAGGAAAAATTTGAAGAGATTTTAAAGGAGATAAAAACTCTAAAAGAACAACTCAAAGAAAAAAAAGAGGAGCAAAATAAGAAACTTCAAGGGTTATATCAAAAGAAAACAGAGCTAAAGCAGAAGATAAATTTATTAAAAATTAGTTTAAATAAAATACACAAAGAGATAAGAGAAGAGCAAGTTTGGCTTAAAACAAAACAAGATGACTTAAAACAAAAAAATATAACAAAAAAACAAAAAACAAAAAAAGAACAATACAGTTGGTTAGAAAACGAGAAAAGAGGTGTGGATAAAATCATCATAGATTTACAGAAGCAAAAAGAGATTCTTACGAAAGATGAGAGGATTTTATCTTTAGAAAAACGGGTAGATAGATTAGATGAAGAGTATAAAAATATACAAAAAGCGATAGAGTATCTAAAAGAGTATGAAAAACAAAAAGAGTTTATCAATCAAGAGAGCTACTTTCAAACTTACTTTTCAAAATTAAAAAACTTCAAAAAGATGTTTTTAAGCAAGTTAGAGAGAAATATTGAAGAAATAAAAGGAAACAAAGAGAAGATTAAAGAGCAAAATAAAAATTTTGAAAATGATAAAAAAAAGATTTTAGATGCGATAGAAAAATTAAAAGAGCTAGAATATGGTCGCTCTAAAGGGATAAAAACTGAGAATTTTTTACTTGAT
>JALUBK010000031.1 GCA_027044945.1 Campylobacterales bacterium | reverse complement strand
AATATTATAAAAAAGAAAAAATAAGAAGATATGGTTTTCATGGTATTTCGCATTGTTTTGTGTCTAAAGAGGCAGCTAAAATAATCGGTAAAGATGAAAATAAAACAAATTTAATAACTATACATCTTGGTAATGGTGCAAGTATTTGTGCTATAAAAAGTGGAAAAAGTATAGATACTTCTATGGGATTAACTCCGCTTGAAGGACTTGTGATGGGGACTAGATGTGGTGATATAGATCCAGCAATTATTTTCTATTTGCACAAAAAATTAAAATTGAGTATTGATGAGATAGATAAAATACTTAATAAAAAAAGTGGGCTCAAAGGTATTTGCGGATTAAATGATATGAGAGAAATTGAAAATAGAGCAAAAAGGGGAGACAAGCAAGCTATTCTTGCTATAGAAATATTTTGTTATAGTATTAAAAAATATATAGGTGCATATTGTGTAGCTATTGGAAAAGTAGATGCTATCGTTTTTACAGGTGGCATAGGAGAGCATTCGTCACTAGTAAGAGAGAAAATATGTGATACTCTTGAAGATAGTCTTGGAATTATTTTTGATAACAGAGCAAATCAACAGCATAAAACTATTATAAATAAAATTAATTCAAAAATAAAACTTTTTGTTATTAAAACCAACGAAGAGCTTGAAATCGCAAAACAAACTTATGAAATTGTTAAGAAAGTAATTCCTTAACAATTGTGCTTATTCTCTTGCCATCAGCTTTTCCAACTGTTTTTTTTGTAACAATTTTCATGACTTTTCCCATATCTTTTATGCTTGTTGCATCTATATCTTTAATAGTTGTTTTTATAATATTTTCTAATTCTTCGTCGTTTAATTGTTTAGGAAGATAATTCTTTAAAATATTTACTTCATTTAATTCTTTTTGGTAAAGGTCGTCTCTTTTTGCATTTTTATATTGAGTCATGGAGTCTTCTCTTTGTTTGAGAGATTTTTGAATAATTTTTACAATATCTTCATCGCTTAATTCTTTCCTTTCATCCACTTCTACTTGCTTTAAAGCACTCATAAGAAATCTAATAGTATCTCTTTTTATTATGTTTTTGGCTTTCATAGCATCTTTTAATTCATTTTTTAATTGTTCTTTTAATCCACTCATTTATACACCTTTTTTTATAACTTGGAACTTTTTTTGCTTTAGTCTATATGTGTATTATAGCAAAAAAATGGAGAAATAATGAAATTTAAAAATTTATTTATGATTGGAGATATTATATTAATTATTTTATTTTCAGGATGTGCCACAAAAAGTATTGATCCTAAAATAGCTATGAAGCCACCAGCATATGTTGAACAATTACCTTCAAAAGAAGAACAAGCACCTTCTGTTAATGAGGGGAGCTTGTTTGGAAGAGGAGATAATCCTCTTTTTTCTGATAGAAAAGCTATGCATGTCAATGATTTAGTGACAGTTGTTATTGATGAAAATGTTATGCAAAGTTCAACTGCACAAAAAGCTCTTTCTAAAAATAATTCAGACCAATTGGGAGGCGGAATATTTACTGGTGGAGGAAATACTGCTATAAATAGTTTAGCCAATAAAATTACTGGGATAACAAATGCAGGATTTAAAACTGGTTCTAAAAATAGTTTTTCAAGTAAAGGCACTAATTCACAAAATGAACAATTTACTACAACTATTTCAGCAAGAGTTATAAAGATTTTAAATAATGGAAATTATTTTATCGAAGGCAGTAGAGAAATGCTTATAAATGGAGAAAAACAAATTATAGAAATAAGCGGAGTAATAAGACCTTATGATATAGATGCAGAAAATACAATTAATTCAAAATATATATCCGATGCTAAAATACTTTATAAAACTGAAGGTGATATGGATATAAACAATAGAAAAGGTTGGGCAACAAGAATAATAGAAGGAGTTTGGCCTTTTTAAGGAGTTTTTATGAATTTGATTTTTGTTTTATTTGGTATTATCATTTTTTTGTTTATCGGTTTGATAATATTGATTTTTTATATATATAAAAAAAATATTTTTATTCAAAAATTGGATACAACTTTAAATGAATTTAAAATCAAAGAGAGTGCTTTAAATGAAGAGATAAAATTTTTAAGAAGCATAAAAGAAAAATTTCATAATCTTGAAGTTGAAATGCAAGACAAAAATAAAGAGATTGTTCTCTTAAAAGAAGATAATTCTAAAAATAAAGCCCATCTTCAAGAAAAAGAGAAGCAATTATTAATTTTAATGGAAGAAAATAATTTTCAAAAAGATAAAAATCAAAAAATGCAAATAACACTTCAAGAAAAAGAAGCAACAATAGCAACATTTCAAACGACTATAAAAGAACAAAAAATAAATATGGAAGAAAAATTCAAATTACTTCAAGAAAATAAAGAAAAACTTACAAAAGAATTTCATAGCATAGCAACTGAAATATTAGATAAAAACAGTGAAAAATTTGCCAAACAAAATGAAAAAGGAGTAAAAGAGTTATTGACTCCACTAAATATGCAAATCAATGAATTTAAAAAAAGAGTTGAGCATATATATGATCAAGAAACCCAAGAAAGAGGTATTCTTATTGCTGAGCTTAAATCATTAAAATTGCTTAATGAAAGAATCAGTAAAGATGCCATAAATCTTACTAATGCTTTAAAAGGACAATCAAAACAACAAGGTATATGGGGTGAAATGATATTGGAGAAAGTTCTTGAAAATAGCGGTCTTAGAAAAGGTGTTGAATATGAAAGAGAAGTTTCATTGCAAAGCGAAAACAATCAAAGATTTCGTCCTGATGTTATTGTTAAATTACCTGGAAACAGGGAAATAATTATTGATGCAAAAACATCTTTAGTAGCTTATGAACAATATAGTTCTTGTAATGATGACGATAAAAAAAATAAATATCTTTTAGCACATTTACAATCAATCAAAGAGCATGTCAAAGAGCTTTCTTCAAAAGATTATGAAAAATTAAAAGGAATTAATTCTCTTGATTTTATTTTTATGTTTGTTCCTGTTGAAGGAGCTTTAATGCTAGCTTTGCAAAAAGATCCAAATCTTTATGAAAAAGCTTTTAAAGAACATATTGTTTTGGTTAGCCCAACGACTTTACTTGTTGCTTTAAGAGCAGTTGAAAATAGTTGGAGATATGAAAAGCAAGCTAGAAATATTAAAGATGTTACTAAAAGAGCAGAGGCTTTATACAATAAATTTGTAGGCTTTACAAAAGATTTTGAATCAGTTGGTAAAAGTATTAAAAAATCAGAAGAGAGTTATAATGAAGCTTTTAAAAAATTATCAACAGGTAAAGGAAATATAATAAGACAAATTACTCTTTTTAAAGAAAGTTCCAATATATCTCCTAAAAATGAAATATCAGAGGAATTTTATGTTGAATAGTTTTTAACTATTTATTATTAACAATCATTTCCCAAAAAAAGTCTATATGTTTTTCAAAAAGGGTGGATTCTATAGATGAATTTTCTTTATCTATTTTTACTAATGTTACTTGCATTCGATAAAAAAACAGTGGAGATAAAAATTCTCTAGCCATAAGCATTGGATCACTTGAGTAAATCATATCTTCTTGCATCATGATAAAAAAAGCTTGAGAAAGTATTTTTAAATGTGCTTTATGAAAATCATTCATAAAAATATCTCTCATTTTTTTATTTTGCATAAGCTCTATCATCATAAATCTAAAAAATTTTTCACTTTTATTATCATAAGCAAGAAGCTTAAAGGAAGCTGCAAATTCTCTCAAAAAACTTTTACCTTTTTTTGCAGATTCTTCAAGTGGCTTATTAGATGACAAAAGTGATAGCGAAGAAGAGGATAGAGTGGATACAATAGTGTTTAAAATATCTTCTTTATTTTTAAAATGATTGTAAATAGCACTCTCTCTTATGCCTACTTTTGAAGAAATCATTCTAATAGAAGCACCTTTATAGCCTTTTTGAGAAAACAGATCCAGTGCAACATCTAAAATTTGTTCTTTTGTTGTTTTTTTCATTTAATCCCCTAAAAATGGTCTTTATAATTATACAGAACAATCGTTCATTTGTCAAGTTTTATTATATGAACAAGTGTTCTAAGTTATTATTCTTTATTATGAACAAGTGTTAATACTAAAAACAATAGCTTTTAAATATAAAATAAATAATATTCTAAAAATAGGTTTCTTCTTAAGATATTATCTTATGATTTAATGCTATTATTTATCTATGTTTTTGTCATTTTAAAGATGTTTTTTAAATAAAATATTAAATTTATGAGAGAAATCATTAAATGATTTTATTATTGTTCTATAATATATTTTTATTTATTAACAAATGATAATATAAATTTATTTTGTCAATAAAAACTTATATTACATATAATTATATGTAATATAATATGTAATATAATATGTAATATAAAAGAGGCTAAAAAACATAATATATTTTCAAGAGAATATATATTATGTTAACCAAATAAAATTAATGCGGTTTTTAAACTTTTTTATGTATTATTATTGTTATTTATAATATAATATAAATAACAATAAATTATTTAAAATTGAGTTACAAGGATTTATATTGGATTATTTACAAATAAATGGTGGAAAAAAATTAAGTGGAAAGATAAAAATTTCTGGAGCTAAGAATTCAGCTTTGCCACTTTTAGCTTCGACAATATTGTCGAAAAATCCACTTACGATAAAAAATGTGCCAAATGTTCAAGATATTAATACTCTTTTAAAATTATTATCAAATCTCGGATCAAATTTTACTTTTAAGGATAATATATTAAAAATAGATTCTTCAAATATATCAAATACTATAGCAAATTATGATATTGTAAAAACGATGAGAGCATCTATACTTACTTTAGGCCCCCTGCTTTCAGCTTTTGGACACTGTGAAGTTTCTCTTCCTGGTGGTTGTGCAATAGGACAAAGACCTATAGATTTACATTTAAAAGCATTAGAACAAATGGGTGCAGAGATAGAAATAAAGAAAGGATATGTCGTTGCCAAGGCTAAAAATGGGCTTGTCGGTGCAAATATTATATTTGATAAAGTTACAGTAACGGGAAGTGAAAATATTATAATGGCAGCAGCTTTGGCAAAAGGTAAAACTCATTTAATAAATGTTGCAAAAGAACCAGAAGTTGTGCAACTTTGTGAAGTTTTGAGTGACGGTGGAGTTGTTATCGAAGGTATAGGAAGTAATGAATTGATTATTGAGGGAACTGATAGAGAAAAATTAGATATGACAGACTTTAGTGTTATTCCTGATAGAATAGAAGCTGGAACTTATTTGTGTGCTGGAGCTATTACAAACTCAAAAATAACTCTTGAAAATATTACCCCTGAACATTTAGAAGCAATCGTTTCCAAAATGGAAGAGATGGGGTTTTCTTTTAAAATAGAAAAGAAATCAATTACTATTTTTCCAACAGATGAAATAAAACCATGTGAAATTATAACTACAGAATATCCCGGATTTCCTACTGATATGCAAGCTCAGTTTATGGCTTTAATGACTCAAGCCAAAGGAGTAAGTATGGTTGAAGAAAGGCTTTTTGAAAATCGTTTTATGCATGTAAGCGAACTTCAAAGAATGGGTGCGAGTATTATGTTAAGAGGAAACAGTGCTACCGT
>JALUBK010000030.1 GCA_027044945.1 Campylobacterales bacterium | reverse complement strand
AGGAGGAAAAATGGCCATAGAAAAAAGCAGAAGAGATTTTCTAGGAATTGCATTTGGAAGTATGGCAACAGTAGGTGGTATTTTAGCACTTGGTGCCATGAAAGATACATGGGATCCAATACCTAGTGTAATGGCTCAAGGTCTTACAACAATAGACTTATCCAGCATTAAACCGGGAGAATTTAGAACTATTGCATGGAGAGGAAAACCTATTTTTATTTTAAGAAAAGATAAAACTAAATTTAAACAATGCGACAATAGAGATACCAAAATAGGTGAAAAAGATTTTTTAGTTGTTATAGGTCTTTGCACTCACTTAGGCTGTATCCCTGCTTGGGAACCTGATAAAAATATATTTTATTGTGCCTGTCATGGCGGAGAATTTGACTCTTGTGGAATAAATATTTATGGACCTCCTCCGAGACCTCTTGATATTCCTCCATATAAAATCACAGGAACTAAATTGGTTTTGGGCGAACTTGGGCCTAAATGCAAAGCCTTAATTGCAAAAAATCCAACAAACGAAGGTTGAGAATAATGACAGAAATCAGAAAAGCTGAAAATATTAGCGAATGGTTAGATCAAAGATTGGCAATCCAAAAATTAAAAAAAGTTTTACTAACAGAATATTGGATTCCTAAAAATATAAATTTTTTATGGGGAATGGGAATTATCCTTACTGTTGCTTTCTTGATACTGTTAATAAGTGGATTATTTTTATTAATGTATTACAAGCCAGACACTCATTTGGCATTTGATAGTGTAAATTATACCATCATGCAAGAAGTTCATTACGGTTGGCTATGGAGAAATATGCATGCAGTTGCCGCTTCTCTTATTTTTCTTATTATTTATATTCATATGTTTACAGCAATTTATTATGGTTCTTACAAAAAAGGTAGAGAAATGATATGGATAAGCGGAATGCTTTTATTTATTCTTTTTTCAGCCGAAGGTTTTAGCGGATATATGTTACCTTGGGGACAAATGAGCTATTGGGCAGCACAAGTTATTACAAATATTTTTGGGGCAATTCCTTTTATAGGTCCTGATTTGGTCGTTTGGATTAGGGGAAATTTTTTTGTTTCTGACCCAACATTAACTAGATTTTTTATGCTTCATGTTGTTTTATTGCCAATAACAATTTTAGCAGTTATTATTATACATTTTTATTCACTAAGAGTCCCTCATATCAACAATCAAGATGGAGAACAATTTGATTTTGAAGAAGAGGCAGAAAAATATAAAGCAGGAAAGAAAAAAGAATCAAAAGTTATCCCATTTTGGCCTATATTTTTAAGCAAAGATTTTTTTGTTATAGGTATATTTTTAATTTTTTATTTTTATTTAGTAGGTTTTCATTATAAATTTGCATTGGATCCAATTAATTTTATACCAGCAAATTATATGAAAACTCCTCACCATATTTATCCTGAATGGTATTTTTTATGGAGTTATGAAATTTTGAGAGGATTTTTCTTTCCAATAGCAGGAATAAAACCTTTTGCTCTTGGACTTATAGGAATTGTGGCAGCAAATACTATATTATTCTTTCTTCCTTGGCTCGACAGAAGTTCGATTGTAGCTCCTGCACACAAAAGAAGTTTTGGATTTAATATTTGGTTTTGGTTATTGCTTTTAGATATGATTGGATTAACGATATTTGGAAAAATTCCACCAAATGGAGTATATTTTATGGGCAAAACAGATATAACACACTGGTTTGGTTTTGTTTTTGTTGCTGGATTTTTCATATTAATTTTTATAGCCTTGCCAATTATTACTATAAGAGAAAGAAAGAAAATTGGAGGTTCAAGATGAGAGAGTTAAAAATCTTGGGTATTGTATTTTTTTTCTCGTTGCTTACATATTGGGGGGTTGAGCCTTATGCTCTTTCCAAAATGGAGCAACATGTTGCACCTGCTAATTTTAAATTTGATGATTTAAAACCAATTAATTATAAAGGTAATCCCAATGTTGGAAGATCTTTAACAGTTGAAAAATGCACAGGATGTCATAGTATAAAAGTAGCCAAAATAACAGCATCAATGCCAGAAAATCTTGCAATAACTACTTTTGGTATTACACCACCTGATTTAAGTGATGCAGGTTATCTTTATGATGCAAAATTTTTAAAACATTTTATTCTTAATCCTGCACATACATTTTTGACAGAAAAAAAATTTGGACCAGCACATATATTTCCAATGCCACCATATTACGGAACAAGCAAAAATAAAAAACAAGAAGTTTCAGATATAGTTGCATATTTACAATCAATAGCTCCTAAAAAACTTACCGGTAGAAAAATTTTTATATCTTCTTGCGAAAGATGTCATTCTATGAAATACGATAAATTAACTCAATTAGGAAAACTTCCTGATTTTAAAACAAAAACTGCAAAATTAGCTTTTGAACTTAAATTATCAAAATATCAAGATCATTTGAAAAAATATTTGGGAATAGCTCCATCTGATTTATCCATGATAATTAGAGCTAAAAGTCATGAATATTTGGTAAATTTTATAGATAATCCTCAAAAATTTATCAAAAATACTTCAATGCCTCGAGTAGGACTAAAAAAAGAAAATGTTGAAAAAGTTATAAAATATTTTGAAAAAATAGGAGATAGCAAAAAAGCACAAAGAGAAACTTTAACTCCTAAGATAATAGGATTTCTTATCATTTTAACATTACTTGCATATCTATGGAAATCAAAATTATGGAAAGATCTTTAAATTGAGTCGAGAGATATTTAACAACAAACTTAAATATCTCTCAATAATAAGTAAGTTTAATAATCTTTAATTTTCTTTAAAAGCTCCAATATCCATAAGTTTTTTATATCTTATTTGCATTCTTTCTTTATCGTCTAATGATTTTAATTCTTTTATTTTATTTAAAAAATAATTTCCTAGAGCTTCTGCGACAGCTGTTTTATCTCTATGTGCACCATTTACTGGTTCTTCTATAATATCATCAATAAGATTTATTTTTTTTAAATCCTCAGCAGTTATTTTTAAAGCTTTTGTAGCTTGTTCTTGTTTTGAAGGATTGTTCCACAAAATAGCAGCACACCCTTCAGGCGATATAACAGAAAAAATTGAATACTTCATCATAGCAAATTTATCGCTAACCCCTATGGCCAAAGCTCCACCACTTCCGCCTTCGCCAATAACAACAGAAATGGTAGGAGTATTTAATCTGCTAAATTCCAATAAGTTTCTTGCTATTGCTTCACTTTGTCCTCTTTCTTCTGCTCCAATTCCAGGATAAGCACCCGGAGTATCTATTAAAAACAATATAGGCAATCCAAATTTTTCCGCCATTTTAGCCACTCTTAAAGCTTTTCTATATCCTTCAGGATTTGGCATACCAAAATTTCTTTTTAATTTATATTTTGTTCCTCTTCCTTTTTGTTCTCCAATAACAACTACTTTTTCATCAGCAATATAACCTATAAAACATACTATAGCAAAATCATCTCTAAAAGCTCTATCTCCATGAATTTCATAATAATCTTTAAGAAGAATTCTTACATAATCGAGTGTATAAGGGCGATCAGGATGCCTTGCAAGTTGTAATTTTTGATAATCACTTAGATTTTTATAAGTTTTTATAATTTCTTTTTGTAAATCTTTTTCTAAAATTTTAACTGCATCAGTATCGTTTTTAATTTTAGCATTGAGTATATCATCATCTAACTGTTTTATTCTACTTTCAAAATCTAAGTATGTGGCCATTTTAATCTTCTATTTTTTTAAAAATAATAACACCATTCGTTCCTCCAAAACCAAAAGAGTTACTCATTACTACTTTCAAATTGACTTTTCTAGCAATATTAGGAACATAGTCAAGATCACATTCAGGATCAGGGGTTTCATAATTTATAGTAGGAGGAATGATTCCATCTCTTAATGCCATTAAAGAAATAACAGCTTCTGTTGCTCCAGCAGCACCTAAACAATGACCTATCTGTCCTTTTGTAGAACTAATCAATGGAATATTATTTGCAAAAGCTTTTTTTATTGCCATTGTTTCATATAAATCATTATATTTAGTGCTTGTTCCGTGTGCATTAATATAATCAACTTTAGGATTTCCAGCCATTGCCAAAGCTTCTTTTATTGCTCTATAAGCACCTTCTCCACCAGGAGCTGGAGTTGTTATATGATTTGCATCGCCACTTTCACCAAAACCTATCAATTCTCCATATATTCTAGCACCTCTTTCTTTGGCAGCCTCATAAGACTCAAGCACCAAAGCACCAGCTCCTTCACCTATAACAAAACCGTCTCTATCTTTATCAAAAGGTCTTGAAGATTTAGTAGGATCATCATTTCTGGTTGATAAGGCTTTCATTGCAGCAAATCCACCGACCCCTATTTCACAAATTGCAGCTTCAGAACCGACTACAAGCATCCTATCTGCTCCACCAATCATAATAGTTTTAGCGGCATCTGTGATAGCATGAGTTCCAGCAGCACAGGCAGTTACTGAAGAAATATTTGGACCTTTTAGATTATGCTCAATTGAAACAAAACCTCCGAGCATATTTACTAAAGAGGACGGAATAAAAAATGGTGAAATTCTTCTTGGTCCTTTTTGAAAACAAGCTATAGCATTTTTTTCTATATTAGTTAAACCGCCAATTCCAGAAGCTCCACTAACACCAAATCTATCACTATCATATTCATCAAAATTTGCATCTTCCATAGCTTCTGCGGCAGCTTTTATGCCAAACTGTATAAATCTATCTGCCTTTTTCACATCTTTTGGATTCATAACAGTCTTTGGATCAAAGTCAGTTATCTCACCGGCAATTTTTACAGAATGCTTCTGCGTATCAAACAAACTAATTCTTTTAATGCCACATTCACCATTTACTATAGCCTTAAAAGAATTCTCCTTGTCAAAACCTACTGAATTAATCATTCCTAAACCAGTTACTACAACTCTTTTCAAAATCACCCCTTGATTATTATAGATATAAAAAAGATATATTGGACAACCAATATATCTTTAAAAAATTACTTATTATTTTCAATATATTTTATAGCATCACCAACAGTTATAATTGACTCAGCATCACTATCTGGAATTTCAATATCAAATTTCTCCTCAAGTGCCATAACAAGTTCAACAACATCTAACGAATCAGCACCCAAATCTTCAACAAATTTTGAATCTTCCTTAACTTCCTCTGGATTTACATTTAATTGCTCTACAACAACTTCTTTAACCTCATCAATTAAAGCCATTACTTTCTCCTTAAAAAAATTTACAATATTCTATCAAAATTTCTATTATAAAAACTTAAATTGAATATATATTTTAATTCATTAACATTCCGCCATTTACTTTGATCGTTTCTCCTGTTATATAAGATGCATTATCACTTAATAAAAAAGCTACCGCCATGGCAACATCTTTTGGTTCTCCAAATTTTTTAAGAGGTATTTTATCTATATATGTTTTTTTAATTTCATCACTTAGCTTATCTGTCATATCTGTTGAAATAAATCCTGGCGTTACACAATTAAATCTTATTCCTCTGCTTGATCCCTCAAGTGCAAAACTTTTTGTCATAGCTAGCATTCCGCCTTTACTTGCACTATAATTTACTTGCCCAACATTCCCTATTTCTCCAACAATAGAAGAGATATTTACAACCGAACCAAATCGTTTTTTATTCATTATTTTTAAAGCTTCTCTACAAGTTACAAAAGATGAAGTTAAATTGGTTTTAATGACTTTTTCAAACTCTTCTGTTTTCATTCTTATAGATAATTTATCGAGTGTAATACCTGCATTATTAACAAGATAAGACAATTCTCCATCACTATCAATAATACATTTTAAACTTTCTTTGATCTCTTTTTCTTCAGAAATATCAAATTTTACAACCGCAGCACTACCGCCATTTTCTTCTATTTCATTTTTTAAACTATCAGCTAATTCAAAATTATTTCTATAATTTATCCATACTTTTAAACCATATTGAGCTAATACTAAAGAAATATCTCTGCCTATTCCTCTGCTTGCTCCAGTAATTAATACATTTTTCCCACTAAATTTCATAATTCTCCTTTATTTTTAAAATAATGCCTTATCCATCTCTTTTGGAATCTCAAGTCCCATAAGCTTTAAAACTGTTGGAGCAATATTGCTAAGACCTCCATTATTTATTTTCTTTACATTTTTATCTACTACAAAACAAAAAACATCAAAAGTTGTATGATTTGTTGAAATATTGCCTTTTTCATTTTTCATCATTTCTACATTTCCATGATCACTAACTATAACCAATGAATAATCTTTCTGTTTAGCCTTGTTTAAAATTTGTCCAATTTCAAAATCAACAGCTTCCACTGCTTTGACCCCAGCTTCAAAAATACCAGTATGGCCTACCATATCTCCATTTGCAAAATTAACTACTATAAAATCATAATTTTCATCCATGGCAATTTTCACAGCACTTCCAACATCTTTTGCACTCATATCGGGCTTCATATCATAAGTTGCTACTTTCGGACTAGGTATTAAAACTCTTGTTTCATTTGCAACAGGCACTTCCACTCCGCCATTAAAAAAGAATGTTACATGAGCATATTTTTCTGTTTCAGCAGTATGAAATTGAGTTAAATTATGTTTTGATATAACTTCTGCGAGAGTATTTTCAGGTTTTTCTGATTTAAACAAAACATCAAAAGGATATGTTTTATCATATTCTGTCATTGTTCCAACATGAACTTTTTTATATTTTCTTTGAAATTCATTAAAATCTTCAAATCCTATAGCCTTTGAAAGTTCTCTTGCTCTGTCATTTCTAAAATTTGTAAAAAGAACAGAATCATTTTCCTCAAAACCATCATACCAATCAAATGCAACAGGTTCTATAAATTCATCTGTTATATTTTGTTTATATAAATTTAAAATATACTCTTTTGGAGGCATATTTGTTTTGGGATAAGCATCTACTATCGCTTGGTATCCTTTTTTTACTCTATCCCATCTATTATCTCTATCCATTGAATAATATCTTCCGCTAAGAGTTGCTATTTTTATATCATCATCACAAATATTTTGGAGAGTTTGAAGATAATTTATAGCAGATTTTGGATCTGTGTCTCTACCGTCTGTTATCATATGAATATATACTTTTTTTCCTTTTTTCTTTGCAATTTTTGCCAATGCTATCGTATGAGATATATGAGAATGAACTCCCCCATCACTAATCAAACCTATCAAATGAATTTTATTCGATAGGCTTAAAAGCTCATTTAAAATTTTATTTTTTTCTAAAGTTTTTTCTTCAATAGATTTATTTATTTTAACAAGATTTTGATATAAAATTCTTCCACTTCCTATTGTCATGTGTCCAACTTCGCTATTTCCCATTTGTCCCTCAGGAAGTCCTACTGCCAAACCGGAAGTTTTTACCAAAGAAAATGGATATTTGCTAAAAAGATAATCATATGCAGGTTTTTTTGCATTACAAAAGGCATTGTCTTTGCAAGATTTATTAAATCCTATGCCATCAGTAATAATAAGCACAACTTTTTTCATTAAATTTTTTCCTATTTAAAGAGATTAAACTATTTTATATTGTTATTTTACTATAATTTGCTTTTATTAACTATTAAAAGGATTTTTTTATGCTATATTGGCTTTATTCACATTTTCATATAAATCTTTTTTATTATATAACCTTAAGAGGAGGAATTGCTTTTTTTATCTCTTTTGCATTAACACTTTATTTAATGCCAAAATTTATCAAATGGGCAAAAACACAAAAATTAAATCAACCAATTTTTGATTTAGCACCAAAAACTCATAAAAACAAAGGCAAAACGCCAACAATGGGAGGAATAGTTTTTGTAACCTCTACTGTCATATCAACTCTTTTAACTGCAAAATTAACAAATATTTATATCTTAATTGGACTTTTAACTATTGTTTCGTTTTCTTTTATCGGTGCTAAAGATGATATTTCAAAAATTATAGGCAAAAAAAATAGTGCCGGTCTTAGTCCCAAAATAAAATTTTTTTTACAAATATTTTTTGCCTTTATTGTAGCAATTTTACTTTTTTGGACAACAAAGCTAAGTCATGAATTTTATATACCATTTGACAAGCATCCGCTATTCAATTTAAATTATTTTTCCATATTTTTTTGGATTTTGGTTATTGTATCCACAAGTAATGCAGTTAATCTTACTGATGGACTCGATGGTCTTGCAACTATTCCTTCTATCTTTAGCTTTTTAACTCTTGGAGTTTTTGTATATATAAGCGGTAATGCTCTTTTGAGTATTCATTTTTTGCTTCCAAAGATAAGCGATATTGGAGAAATAGCTATTGTTGCTGCTGCTTTTGTAGGTGCTCTTACCGGTTTTTTA
Organism: Campylobacterales bacterium; assembly: GCA_027044945.1. Taxonomy (GTDB): domain Bacteria; phylum Campylobacterota; class Campylobacteria; order Campylobacterales; family JALSKU01; genus JALSKU01. The sequence continues at coordinate 16,246 of JALUBK010000030.1, read as the reverse complement.
TGGTTTAATTGCCACCCAGCTGAAATTTTTATGGGAGATAGTGGAAGTTTGAGTATTGGTGCTTTCATGGGATATATGGCTATCATATCAAAAAACGAAATACTTCTTATTCTAATTGGATTTGTTTTTGTGATAGAAACACTTTCTGTTATATTACAAGTAGGAAGTTTTAAAATAAGAAAAAAAAGAGTTTTTTTCATGGCACCATTACATCATCATTTTGAAATATATGGATGGGCTGAAAGCAAGATAATAGTCCGCTTTTGGATTATAGCAATTATTGCTGATATTATCGCTTTAATAACAATCAAAATAAGGTAAGACATGTCAAAAAATATATCACTTTTTGGATATGGGAAAACAACAAAAGCCATAGCTGATAAAATAAATAATTGTAAAATTTTTGATGATAATGTAGATAAAATAATACAAAAAAATGGACATCGGATATACCCCTCTTCAATGTTTAACCCAAATAATAGTTCTTTAGAGATCACGAGTCCAGGAATACCGCCTCATAATCCCATCATCAAAAAAGCAAAAAATTTAATGAGTGATTATGATTATTTTTTATCATCAAAAAACAATCGAGCACTTCCTATCCAAATTTGGATAAGCGGAACAAACGGAAAAACAACTACTACTAAAATGTTACAACATCTTTTAAAAGAAAAAAATAGCCAAATGGGTGGAAATGTTGGAATACCATTGTCCCAATTAGACTTCAATGCATCTATTTTTATACTTGAAACAAGTTCTTTTACTTTGCACTATACAAATACAGCAAAACCAAATATTTATATATTATTGCCCGTTAGCGATGATCATGCAAGTTGGCATGGAAATTTTGAAGAATACAAAAAAGCCAAATTAAAACCTCTTTCATTTCTAAAAGAAGGGGAAGTTGTCATCTTGCCAGAAGAATTTAAAAATGAAAAAACTAACGGTTTCAAAATAACATATAAAGATGGGAATGATTTAGCAGAATATTTTAATATAAATGTAAAAAAAATAAATTTTAAAGAACCATTTTTGATTGATGCCATTTTGGCTCTTGGTGTTACGAAAATACTTTTTGATGAAATAGATTACGATAAAATAAACTCTTTCAATATAGATCTTCACCGTTTGGAAGAGATAAAAGACAGTAAAAATAGGCTATGGATAAATGATTCAAAAGGAACAAATATTCATGCCACCATTCAAGCTGTAAAAAGATATCAAAATAAAAATATTTATCTTATTTTGGGAGGAGATGACAAAGGAGCCAATCTAATACCTTTATTTAATATATTAAAACGATTAAATATTACTATTTATGCGATAGGAAGCAATAAAGACAAAATAGAAAATTTGGCAAAAAAAATAGATAAAAAAATAATTAAATGTAATAATTTAAAAGAAGCAGTAAAGAGTATAGACAAAATTTTGAAAAAAAATGAAATAGCACTTCTTTCTCCAGCGGCTTCAAGTTTAGACGAATACATTTCATACAAAGAAAGGGGAGAAATTTTTAAAACTTTAGTTCAAAATATATAAATTAAGCTATTTTTTAAAACTTTTAGCTATAATTTCATTCTAATTTATGGCCAGATAGCTCAGTCGGTAGAGCAGGTGACTGAAAATCACCGTGTCGGCGGTTCGATTCCGTCTCTGGCCACCACCTCTTAATTCCTACATAAATTTTTAAATTATTATTATTATTTTAAGCTAACTAATTGTATAATTAACTACTAAAATATGGATATATTATATAATGAAAAATAGAATTGCTGAAGAAACTGCACTTTTTGCAAGTGTTACAAAATGGCTGTTTTTGTCTACAGTTGTTGGTCTTGTCGTTGGAGCTGGTGTTTCAATATTTCTTAAATTGATCACATACTTTATAGATAACAGATCTTTTTTGCCTTTTCATTATTATTTTTTTCTTCCTTTCGCTCTTCTAATATCAGTTTATCTTGTAAAAAAATTTGCTCCCGATGCCGAAGGGCATGGAACAGAAAAAGTCATACAAGCAGTTCATGAAAAAAGTGGAAGAATTGATATTTTAGTTATTCCTGTAAAAATTATAGCTACCATTATAACCATTGCTGCTGGAGGTTCAGTTGGTAAAGAAGGACCGAGTGCACAAATAGGAGCTGGTGTTGCTTCTGTTATTGCTACATTTTTAAAATTTAGTGATGAAGATAGAAAAGCTATCGTAATATGCGGTATTAGTGCAGGATTTGCGGCCGTTTTTGGAACTCCAATAGCTGGAGCAGTATTTGGAGTAGAAGTCTTAGTTGTAGGATCTATTTTATATAGTGTTCTTTTGCCATCTTTTATAGCAGGTTTTGCATCATTTCTTATTTCTAAAAGTATGCACACTCCTTATATACAATTTCATTTTAATTTTGTTCCAAAATATGGTGTAAATGAATCTCTTTTTGTAAAAGTTGTTATAGCAGGTATTCTTTTTGGATTAATTTCTGATTTAACAATAACATTTGTGTATTATGTAGATGATCTCATAAAAAAACGTTTAAACATGGGGTTTGCCAAAAAAGCATTTCTTGGAGGACTTATTATAGTAGTATTGGCTCTTGTGTTTGGAGATCAATATTTAGGCCTTGGAATGCAAGAAATAGGCAATAGTATAAATAGTGTCAATGGAACAAGTGTTCATTGGTATGATTTTTTACTAAAAATTTTATTTACTGGATTAAGTCTTGGTTTTGGTGGTAGCGGAGGTGTTATAACTCCTTTATTTTTTATAGGCTCTACAAGTGGAAGCACTATAGGTCATTTATTGAATGGAAATGTTCAATTTTTTGCTGCAATAGGATTGGTAAGCATTGTTGCTGGAGCAGCAAATACTCCAATAGCCGCTACTATTATGGCTCTGGAGCTTTTTAATATTCAAACAGCTCATTATGCAGCTATTTCTGGTATAATTGCATATCTTATAACAGGTCACAGAAGTATATATCCATCTCAAATATTAGCCTTTAAAAAATCTCAATATTTAGAAGTTCCAATAGGACATGACATAGAACACACAAAAGTCGAAGGAACAAATTCAGTTACATTAAATAAACTTAGAGAAAGATGGCACAAACAAAGAAAAAATAAAGATAAAGATTCTAAAAAATAATATTTTTTCTTATTTCTTTATAATGAGGAAACTCTTTTGCAACTATATTCCAAAAATTTTTAGAATGATTTTTTTCTTTTATATGGGCTAATTCATGAACAATAATATAATCAATTTCCAAAGGAAGTAATTTTGCAATCAAATAATTAAAAGTGAGATTATTATCAAACGAGCAACTCCCCAATCTTCTTTTCATTTTTCTATATTTTATATCTTTCGGATACAACGACATCTTTTTACTAAAATAATCAATTCTATTTTTTATAAATTTATCTATTTCAAATTTATAAAATTTTTCTATAAATTTTTGACAATTATTAGACCGTTTATAATAATAAATAAACCTTTCTCCATCAAATTTTATTTTATCTTTATTGTCTTTTATAAAATTTAATGAATATTTATTGCCAAAAAAATAGATAAAACCATTATTCGAATATATATTATCTTTTTTTATTCTATTTTTATTTTTTCTGATTATAGATTCTATCCATTTTTCTTTTTGTTTTAAAAGCACAATAGCTTCTTGTTTTCTTTTATAGGAGCTCACAAGAGTTACATTTGAATTTCTATCTACCTTGATATATATATTTTTAATATTTGATTTTATAATATGTTTATATTCCATAATATTTTATTATCTTTTTTTTGCTATAATTATACTAAAAAAATACAAGGATTACATAAAATGAAAATGACTGACAAACAAATGCTAACAACCATGTTTGAAATGCAACAAAAATTAAATGACGATACGAATGGAAAAGGATGGGAAAGCGGATATAATAAATTTAATCGTATAATTAACTGGAAAAGATGTATTTATATGGAATGTGCCGAACTTATAGATAGTTTTATCTGGAAACATTGGAAAAATATAAATGGAACTCCAGATTGGCAAAATATTCAAATAGAAGTTATCGATATATGGCATTTTATAATGAGTTTAGCTCTTGAAACATATTATAACAATAAAATGGGCGGAATAAATGAAATAGTTTCATATATTCTTGATAACAAAAGTTTTAAAACATTTTGCAAAGAAAAACTTGATACAAACAATATTGAACAGATGGAAATAATAAATCAAATTGAAAGAATTATTAATATAACTTCTGGTGTTTATAAAAATAGTTTTGAAATGATTCTTAGCGAGTATTTTACTGTTGCACATGAATGTGGATTGAATTTAAAATCTTTATATAAAATATACATTGGCAAAAATATTTTAAACAGTTTCAGACAAAATCATGGTTATAAAGAAGGAATATATGAAAAAACATGGGGAAAAGTGGAAGATAATGTTGTCATGAATAAACTTATCGATAAAATGGATATTATTACTCCGAATAAATTATACAATTTGCTTGAAGAAAAATATAAACAATTAAAATAATTTTGATGAATAAATAATTTTTATTTTTTCATTTTTTTTTATTCCATTTTTTCTATCTTCAAAATTTGAAACTGCTGTCAAAAAAGCATACATCACAAGTCTTGGTTTTTCTTTATCTGGACTTAAATCACTTTCAAGTTGAACTAAAAGTTCATGGCAAAGGCTTATTCCTTCTTGAATTGTTTCTCCTTTTACTGTGTCAGTAAATAAAGAACCAGAAAGAAGAGTGCTTTTGCATCCCTTAAATAAAAATTTTATATCTTTTACGATATTTTCTTGATTTATTTTTAAAAAAATAGTAACTTCTGCATTTTTTTCAGGATTTTTACAAACACCTTTTGCATCATAATTATCCATTTTTCCAAAATTTTTAGGATTGGTATAATGCTCTTTTAATAATTCTTCTTGCTCTTTTGTTATTTTGATTTGACTCATATAAATATTCTCTTATTTTAAACTTATTTTTATAGTCTGCAATATTTGTTTTTGAATTGATTTTATATAACTTTGTATTTTAGTTTCTATAAAAGCATTAGGAGTAATAACAAAAATTATTTCTGTATCTGTTGTATTAAAAACTTTTGCTTTTATTGTAATACTATTTATAGATATACTATTTTTTACAAATAAGTTAAATTTTAGTATAAATTCAGAATTTTTTATTTTTTTTATTTTATCTATGTTTTGTTTTTTCATTTTTACAGATATTGAATTGGTAGAAATTGAGCTGATAATTCCATCTGCAATAATATGATTTTGATATTCCACCATCAATCTAATGCTTCTATCTGGACGAACTCTAGTGCTTTCTCTGTCAACAATAGATTCATCTTGAAATTCTAAATTTTTTATAAATACAATTTTTTCACTAAAATTAAATTTATCAATTTCACCTTTTATTATATTTGGAAAATTTTTATGTTTTAGATACAAAAACTCTTCATATTTATTGAGATATTTCAGCTCTTCATAAGTAGTTTTTAAAACAATAGTATTGTTTTTATACTCGATAACCGATCCTCTTTCTTTTATAGGTATTCCTTTATAAATATTATATATTTGAATATTTGCATCTTCTTTTAAAACAGTTTTTAATCCGTCTTCTCTATTTGAAATATTATAAAAATCAAAACTTCTTAATCCATATATTATTTTTCCAACAGATAATCTTTTAGAAGCAATAAGATATTTATCCACTCTTTCTAAAATATCTGTTAAATTATCTTTTTTATCTAATTCGGTAATACCAACTCTATCAATATCAATATTGTATTTATCTTTTAGTTTTTGTCGAAGTTTTCTAAAAATGGCAATACTTTTATGAAGTTTATGATTTTTACATATTACTATAAAATTATTTTTATTGTCGTATAAAATAGGGAAAAAATTTAATATTTTATATATTTCTTCTGCGAAATCTTTAAAAAAATAAGTATTATCTAAATCAACTTCATATTTAAACTTAATGATGCTAAGAGATAAATTATTTTTTTTGGCATTTTCAATTTCAGCTTCAATAATAGCAAAATTTAAATATTTATTAACAATTTCACATCTATTCATATAATCCTTTCATTTTTAGTTTTAATTATATCAAATATTTCTCAAATTTTAGATAGAATTACAAAAAAATATAAGGATTTTTATATGAACAATCGTTTAAATAAACTTTTTGAAGAAGATTTGAAAAAAATATACTTTCTTTTGGAAAAAAGACAAAAAGAGATAAATAGTTATTTTGATATTTTAAAAACAAAAAAAGAACCTGAAAAATTAATTTTTATTGATAATTTTATTGATGAAATAGGATTAAAACAAAATAATGAAAATAGACTAGCCGTTATAAATAGGCTTGTCAATCTTAGAGATGACAGTTTGACTCAAGCACTTCAAAAAGAAAATTTTTCCAAAGAAGAGATAAAAAAAATACAAGAAATAGCATATATTTGGGTGAAAAATTTTTATATCAACTCTCATGCAAACCTCATACAAAAAATAAAATCGTTAAAGCTTTTGACTCCGTTTTACAGAACTATTTTAGAAGAGGTTCATAATATTGGCATATCTATGAGCAAATGGCAGTCAAAATGGACATCTTATATAATAAACGGAATAAATCAAGAGCTTTTTAAAGTTTTTAACGGAGATGAAAAAAAGATATTTCAAATGTTACAAACTCAAGAACTTTTAGATAAAGGAGAGGATAATAAAACAGGAGATAGGTCATATTCTGTCTTAAAAAAAACAGATAATGGATATAAATCTATCTCATATTTTGAAGCTTTTAAAGAAGAAGTGGGAGAGATTATCAATAAAATAAAAATTTTTCAACTTAAATTATCTGTTTTAAATGATGACATATTGAACCAAAAAGATTTTTTCTTAGATTATTTACAAACTTTAATAGATGCTTTTAAAGAAATTGACACAAACAACCTTATAAAAAAATGGGCTGATGTGGATAGAGCATGGATGAAAATAACTTCTCCACTTCAGATAGGTCATCCGCTTGAATATTATGAAGATCATTACAGAAAAGCCGTAGCCTTGGAATGGGATATAAGGATCACAAATCCGTCCTATACAAAAAACAATAAAATCAAACAAAACATTGAAAGCATGTTTAAAAAATTTTTTAAACAATTAGAAAATAATAATCAACAAAATATTTATGAAAATAGTATATCAAATTTAAACAAAGTCCAATTATACATTGGTCGTCCATTAATTTATTATGGTGCAGAATTTAATGGACTTTTTTCTGCTCAAGTTGTTCCAAACGATGAAAATGTTAGCAAAGAGTTTGGTAAAAAGATTTTTGCTTTTGCAGACAATGTTTTAGAGGCACAAAAAGCAAAACCAACTCTAAAAATAGATCAAATAATTTTTGGAGATGATTTTTTAAAAGTTGAGAAGGATTTGCTTAATAATAAAACCGATTTATGGCACAATCTTTACAATATTACAACCATTGGACACGAATTTGGTCATATTCTTTGGATGGATAAAGAAAGCGAAACAGTAATGAACAAAAATGGAAATTTTAAAAATATAGAAGAGTTCAAAGCTACGACAGGCGGTCTTATGGCATTTTTTGAAAATGAAAAAAATATTTTAAAAAAATATGTTTTAAGAAATATCATAAAAAGAGCTATTACACTGATAGCTTGGATGCAAACTCCAGAAGTAGAGCCATATTATTGTGAAGGACTTATCCATCTTGATATACTTTTTGAAAGCGGAGTTTTAAAATATGATGACAAACTAACAATCAACATGAGCGAAAATTATTACAAATCAACAACATCACTTTATCAAAAAAGATACAAAGAATTAGCCAAACATTATCTAAACAAAGAAGATGCAACCAATTTTTTATCCAAATTTGCAAACAAAGAAAATGGATATTTTTTGCCTACAAACAAAAAAGTTAAATCATTTGTCCAATATTATTGGAATTTATACAAAGATATAGGCAGGGTAGTTTTGTAACTGCCCTACTTTATTAAATTTTCATCCAATTTTAACTCTTCGTTATTCATAATGCCTATACCCTTTTCAAGAACATCTTCTGCTATCTCTTTGGCATCTTTTAATGAATGCATATATGCTGAACCGCATTGATAAATATTTAATTCAGGTATATCCTCTTGAGATTGGACTTTTAGAACATCTTTCATAGATTCTTCCCAAGCTTTAACAACTCTATTTTCATCTGGTTTTCCTATTACGCTCATGTAAAAACCTGTTCTACATCCCATTGGTGAAATATCTATAATTTCAACATCATTTCCGTTTAAATGATCCCTCATGAAACCAGCAAACAAATGTTCTAGAGTATGAGTTCCTTCTACTGACATTATCTCTTTATTTGGTCTGCAAAATCTCAAATCAAATACAGTAATTGTATCTTTACACGGTGTTTGCATATATTTTGCCACTCTAACTGCAGGAGCTGGCATTTTTGTATGATCAACCATAAAACTATCAAGCATTGGCATAAAATTATCCTCCATTTATTTTTAAAGATATTATAGTATAATAATCATAAAAAAAATTGAAAGGCAAAAAATGAAAATTCTCTTAATAGGAGCTGGCAATATGGGTGGAGCCATGCTTAGCGGCTTAAAAGAATATGATATAACAGTAGTAGAAAAAAATAAAACACGAACCAGCGAATTAAAAAAATTATATCCAAACATAAAAATATTGGAAAAAATTCCAAATATTGACGATTTTATAGTTATTTTAGCCATAAAGCCACAGGCTTTAAATTTATTAAAAACAACAGGAAAAGCCAAAGGAGTTATATCTATACTAGCAGGAGTCAGCATACAAAGACTAAAAGAGGCAATTTTAGCCAAACAATATATAAGAGCTATGCCTAATATTGCAGCAATAAAACAAAAAGCCGTTGTATCAATATGCGGAGATATTGGATTAAAAAACGAAGCTTTAACTATTTTAGGAACTATTGGCAAATGTTTTTGGCTTGAAAGTGAAAAAGAACTCGATATCGCTACTGGCATTGGAGGATCTGCTCCTGCTTGGATGGCAATAGTAGCTGAAGCATTGAGTGATGGTGCGGTAAAACTTGGATTGAAAAGAGATATAAGTTATCAATATGTGGCTTATATGATAGAAGGTGTTGGAGAGCTTTTAAAAAATGATCATCCTGCACTTTTAAAGGATAAAGTAACTTCTCCAGGAGGAACAACTGCCGCAGGAAGTGCAAAATTGGAAGAAGGAAAAATAAGAGATAGTTTTATAAAAGCCATGGAAGCTTGTTATAAAAAAACTCAAAATTTATAAAAATAGAGATGGAAAAAGCACTTATTCCATCTCTAAACTCATAAGATACATATCTTCACCATCAACAATTTCAAGATTTTTACTTCCACATTTTGGACAAATATATTCAAATTTTTTTAATTCACTTTCTTTTTCACAATCTTTACACCGAACTACAATAGGTTGAAGATTTGCTATAAACTCAGCTCCATCACAAATACTATCTTCTTTAAAAGTATCAAAAGCACTTGTAAGCAAATCTATTTCAACTCCACTTAAAATCCCAATTTTTACGACTACTTTTGTTATTTTTTTTGCATTTCTCATTTTTGCCTGTTCTTCACATTGTGTCATCAAAGATTGAACTATGCTGTATTCATGCATTTAAAAAACTCCTCATATATTTTTAATTTTTCTTTATACTTGATTCTTGCATTTGCACTTGAAGTTGATGTCAAATATATCACCTCAAGTTTAATATCTTTAAAATTTTTTATTAAAAGATCATAACTTTTTTTTCCGTTACAACCAATTTTTTTAATATTTGGATATTTTTGCAACAAAGATGGAATATCATTTAATTTTATCTCTTTTAGGTTATTATCAAGAGAACTATCTCTTTTGCAACTTGCAATTAAATCCCAAAGTGCAATTTCTTTTTTCTGCATAAACTCTTTTTTTTCATCATTTTTTTGCAAATTTACTTGAAAAATATCATTAATTATTTTCCAAAAAGCATTATATTTATTTGCATAATAAAAATCATATTTAAAAGAATCAAAAGAGGGAAAACTCCCAAGTATTAAAACTTGAGAATTTTTATCAACAACAGGAGAAAATGGATAATCATATTTTTTCATTTTTTTTTTGTAAACTTAGCAAATTCTAGGCAACAATTCTCCCGTTGGACTATCTAAAAATCTTTTTGTCCCCCATGCAGAATGCAATACAACTTTTTTATCATAATTATTTGTTATTTGTGCTATATTGGCAGCATTTGAATTAAATTGTTTTAAGATTTCAAGAGCTTTGTTGGCTTCCTCTTTTGGAAGAGCTATCAAAAAAGTTCCCTCATTTGCCAAAAGTGTAGGTTCAAACCCCAACATTTCACATATTCCATTTACTTCATTGCTTACAGGAATACTATCTTCTTCTATTTCAATACACACATTTGATTGCCTTGCCCACTCATTAAGAACAGCAGCAACTCCACCCCTTGTGGCATCTCTTAAAGCAGTTATTTTAACATTCGCATCTATCAAACTTTGAACAATAGGATACAAAGAGGTGCAATCACTTTGCAAATCGCTTTCAAGCTCTATGCCTTCTCTACTAGCAAAAATAGTAGCACCATGACATCCTATATCTCTACTAACCAAAACAACATCATTGGTTGTAATATTATTTGAACTAATTTCATCAACCAATATATCTCCTATGCCAGTTGTATTTATTAAGATTTTATCGATTGTTCCCTTTGGCATAACTTTTGTATCTCCGCTTACAATCATCGCTCCATTATTTTTTAATTCTTCTTTCATAGAATGAACAATCTTTTTTAAATCTGCCAAATCAAAACCCTCTTCGATAATCATTCCAACAGTTAAATATTTTGGTTTTGCACCCATCATGGCAATATCATTACAAGTTCCACAGATACTAAGTTTTCCTATATTTGAACCTGGGAAGAAAAGAGGAGAAACAGTAAAAGTATCTGTGCTCATAGCAATATTTTTACCATTACATATATTTAAAACTGCCGCATCTTCACTTTTTTCCAAAATATCATTTTTAAAAGCTTCATAAAATACATCTTTTATAAGTTTATTATTTTCTTCCCCACCATTTCCCATAGCCAATGTTACATTTTTCATTATATTTTATCCTTTCTTAGTGAAGCAAATTTCCATATTTATAATATGCTGCACATGCTCCTTCGCTACTAACCATACAACTTCCAAAGGGTGAATCAGGCTTGCAAGCACGGCCAAAAAGTTTACAATCAGTAGGCTTTGCTTTGCCTTTTAATATTTCTCCACAAATACAAAGCTTATGGTCATCTATTTTTTTTGTAGGCAAAACATTTGCATAAATTTTTTCTGCATCATATTTAGAATACTCATCTTTAAGTTTTAAAGCACTTTTTGCAATATCGCCTATACCTCTCCATCTAAAATGATCTCTTTTTTCAAAATATTTATTTATAAGTTCTTGTGCGGCTATATTGCCATTTTTACTCACAGCCCTTCCATATTGATTTTCAACTTCACATCTGCCTTCAATAAATTGTTTGACTATCATATCAATGCCTTCCATGACATCAACAGGTTCAAAACCACTTACAACAACTGGTGTTTTGTAATCCGCAGGAAACTCATCATATATTTTACTACCTGTTATTACACTTACATGACTAGGTCCTATAAAAGCATCTATTTGGCACTCAGGATCATCAAGCAAAAGTCTCATAGGTTCTGGAACGCTTACATGATTTATATGAAAAAATACATTTTTAATATCTTGTTTTATAACCATATCAAATAATACTGCTGTCATTGGAGTAGTTGTTTCAAATCCTATGGCATAAAAAACAATTTTTTTATTTGGATTATCTTTAGCAATTTTCAAAGTATCAAGAGGAGAATAAACAAATCTAACATCAGCTCCATTTGCTCTAGCATTTTGCAAGCTTCCATGACTTCCTGGAACTTTTATCATATCCCCTAAAGTAACTAGAATAACATCTTTTTGCTGACTAAGAATATAAGCATGATCAATTCTCTCTTTTGGCATAACACATACTGGACATCCCGGTCCATGAATAAAATTTATATTTTTAGGCAAAAGTTGAGGTAAACCATATTTCATAATCGTGTGAGTATGACCTCCGCACACTTCCATTACATTTATGGGTTTATTAAGCTTTTTTGATTCGCTTTCTATCTTTTTTGCAAAAGATTTAATAACTTTAGAATCTCTAAAATCATCATATAAATTTTTAAGTTCTATTTTTTGCATATTATCCGCCATTATTTTCTTCTTCTTCAAGTTTTTGAACAATTTCTTTATAGATTTCCAAACTATCCAAAGCGCTCTCTTCGTCTATTTTATTCATAGCAAAACCCACATGGATAAGAACAAAATCGCCTACTTTAACAGGCTCTGTTATAAGGTCAAGACTAACTTTTCTCTTAACACCCATAGTATCAACCGTAGCTATATTATTTTCATCTATATGCTCAATTTTACTCGGTATCGAAAGACACATTACCTCATCCCTCTTTTAAAATTTATCCAATTTGCAACTTTTTGCAAAGATTCTTTATCTTTTACACTAACTTCTAAAATATCAACATTTGGTTTCAATTTTCTTGCTGCTTCTTTCTCTTTTTCCATGTCATATTCAAAATATGGCAATAAATCAACTTTTGTAAAAAGAATTAAGTCTGCTTTTCTAAACATTACTGGATATTTTTCTATCTTGCTTTCTCCTTCTGGTATAGAAACTAAAACTATATTCAAATGGGCTCCCACATCATAACTTGCAGGACATACAAGATTTCCAACATTTTCTATAAAACAAACATCTAAATCTTTTATAGGAAGATGATGAAGTCCTTTATGAACCATGAAAGCATCAAGATGACAAGCTGAACCTGTTTGAATTTGCTCTGAAGGTATCCCTTTGGCTTTTAATCTATCAGCATCTCTGTTTGTTTCCAAATCGCCCTCAACTACACCAAATTTAAAATCAGCAATTTCACTTAAATGTTCCAAAAGAGTAGTTTTCCCACTTCCTGGACTACTCATCAAATTTATAGCAAGAACTCCGCATTCATTAAAATGAGCTCTATTATGATCAGCCTCCTGATCATTTTTATCTAAAATTTTTTTAATAACCGATACAGTTTTTGTATCATTCAACTGAGGATTATCATGAATTTCATTATGTTCATGATGGTGATGTTCTTCACCATTTAAACTACAACCACAATCTGCACACATTTTTGACTCCTATTAATTTATTATTTTTATTCATAATGCATATGATAATGCGAATGAATAAAGTTTTTATGTTTATGTTTATGTTTATGTATTAAATTTGCATGAGCTAAAACATCCAAATCTTCCATAAGCTTTTCCATATCTCCATCATATATTTTTCTATGTTTTTCATCTATCACAACTGCTCTGTCACTCATTTCATATCCAAGACCTATATCATGTGTTGCTATTATAGCAGTTTTTTTAAAATCATAGATAAAATCCAAAAACCATCCTGTAGTTTTAGGATCCATAGCAGTAGTTGGCTCATCAAGAAGTAAAAGCTCAGGTTCATACACCATAATAGCCGCGAGCATTACTTTTTGTTTTTCACCTCCGCTAAGTTCAAGAGGAGATTTTTGAAGAAAATTTTCAATATTAAACTTTTTGGCAATTTCTACTACCCTTTCGTCTATATTATCAAACCCAAACTCTATTAAAGAAAAGGCTATTTCATCAAATACTGTAGGATTGAAAATCATACTTTCTGGATTTTGAAACAAAATTCCTACTTTTTTTCTAAACTCTTTATTGATAGATTTTTTTTTAATTTTTTGATCTTTGAAAAAATATTCACCTTTTTTTATAAAATAAAGTCCTGCTAAAATTCTTAAAAAAGTAGATTTTCCACTACCATTATTGCCAAACAAAACCACTCTTTCATTTTCTTTTATATTTAAATTTATATCATCTAATGCTTTTTTGCCATCATATTCATAAATTATATTTTTAACCTCAATCAAAAAAACCCCTCCCTTTCATTGCTAATGTCCTCTCTTTAGAATCATACATAGCTTTGTTTAAAAAAAACTTAAAAACCCGTTGAATAAAAACTTTTTCTTTGATTTTTATTTTCATAACTCTTGCTCTAAAAGCCAATCTGAAATCTTCGTATGTTTTTTTATATGTAAAAATTTGCGAGAGAGTAATAGTAAGCAAATAACTTAAATCTTTTGAAAATGCTAAAAACTTTATAACACTAACACTTTCAAAAAACAAAAAAACAAAATAAGTAAGAGTATATACTTTTAAATTTATATATACAACATAATACCAAGGATTAGTATTTTTAAAAAAGGCCATTATGATATAGCCTAGGCTGACACCTAAATTGAATAAAATAATAGATTTTATAACTCTTATGTTTAATCTTATAATCCTTTTGTGGCTAAAAAGCCACAAAAAAGGAATCACTATTGCTATATATTCTATATTTTTAAATGATAATATAGAAAAAAAAGATATTAAAAAAAATATCCTAAGAAAATTAACTTTCACTTTTTTTACCAAATATTTTCACGATAAAAAAGAAAACAGCAAAAATCAATATTGCCCCAACCAATGCACTTAAATAATAGCCTAAAACATCATTTGCTCCAGGGAGAGAATAATCAGGAAGCAAAGGATGTGCTAAATGTTTAAATTTAGCCATACCTTGAGGCACATAACCCAAAAGTTTTTTATAGTAACTGCTATCCCATTCTCCATATGCAGGTGCAGTAGTTAATAACCCTATCGGAACTAATGCAAATAAAATTCCCCATACGATAAAAATCTTTTTTTTCATATTTATGCGACCTCCTCTTTTTTTGAATCTTTTTTCTTCAAATAGCTATAAACTATTTGTGTAACAACACCATCAATAACACCAAATACCATCAAGTGTGCACTCATCATTGCAGGAACTGATTCTTTTAAACCAAAAGGAAAATACAAAGGATGTCCATTGTGAGACCAAAAAATAGGCTGTATTCCTAAAATTATAGAATCACTCAAAGCAGCAACATTAATTGAAATATATCCTGCTAAAAATGGAGCAAATTTAAAGTTTTTAAGCCATTGAAATACATAATAACCTACAAAAGCAGCAATAAAAGCCATATCAAAAGCATTAATTGCCCAAGTAGACACACCTCCGTCTCCAAACACTACTGCTTGGATTAACAAAACCAAAGAAACCGATTCAAAAGCAACCCATGGACCAAACATTATTGCGATAAGAGCCGTCCCTATCGCATGTCCGCTCGTTCCTCCGGGCACAGGGGCATTGAACATCATAATAATAAAACTTAATGCGGTTAGCACACCAAGAAGAGGCAATGTCTCTTCGTTAAGTTTTTCTTTTAACTTCTTAAATCCATACATCCATAGCGGAATCATGACCGCATAGCCAACTGCTACAGTTGTTGGAGATAAATAACCATCTGGAATATGCATTTTAAAAACTCCTTATTAAAAATTTATATGTATTTTACATAATAAAAATAATATAACTATTAATTAACTATCTTCTTATATATTTTTGGGACAAAACATGGTATAATTTCTTATGTTATATGATAAAAATAATATTGCATGTCCATATTGTCATTCTTTTAATATTTATTTTTTAAAAAGTGGACAAGGAAAATGTGCAAAATGCGGGAAAAAATTTAGCATCAAAAGACTACAAAGAGATAAAAAAATAATTAACTCTTTTTGCAATAATCTTACATCTTTAAAATGTGCTAAAAAATATAATTTAAATTATGTTACAGTAAAAAAAAGATATATGTTTTTAAGGGAAAAAATAGCTGGTTTCTTAGAGGGAATTTTCAAAAATGAAGATATTATCGAATATGATGAATATATTTATCTTGAAAAATCAAAAAAAAATCAAAAAAAATATATATTTGATGCAATTGATTTTTTAACTTTTAATTATAAAAACAAAATTTATAATTTATTATTACCAACTCTTAAAAATTATTCTGATAAATTTATAAATGATGGTATAGAAACAACATATTACAAAGAATTTTCAAAATTTATGATATTCAATAAAATCTCAAAAATACAAAAAAAAGATAATTTGATAGTTAAATTTTGGTTATATTTAGAAA
>JALUBK010000029.1 GCA_027044945.1 Campylobacterales bacterium | reverse complement strand
GAAATTAACTTATAATAATCTTTACATAAAATAAACTAGGCACTACAGTTTTTAGAAAAGCTTTTATCCTTATTCTATGGGAGGGTTGGGTTGAGTTTAAGGTTGGGTTTGGCGGAAGTCGGGAAATGATGCAAATATCAATATACCATTTCCTCAACAAGATTTGTATGTTAAAGAGTTTCCAACTTTAAAATTCCAAAATGAGAAAGAGAATCATTAAAATATATTTCATACTTTTCTTAACACTCTATCTATACTTTCACTAAAAGTAGGATGAGGAAAAACTGCTTTTTTAAAAGTATTTACATCCATTTCTCCTGCAAGTGCAGTAGATACAATTCCTATCAATTCTTCGGCATAAGGTGTAAAAAGTTCAGCACCACTAATAAAATCATTTTCATCAAGATAAAGTACAACTTCACCTTTATTGGATTCTTCTACTGCACCGTTTATGCCAAGATAAGACAAAGGAAAACTGACTTCTTTGGTGCCCTTGTCTCCTATAAAAGCATAAGAAAGCGGTAAAGTATAAATAAATTTTGGAATATTAGAAAGATTTAAAATTTTTTTATTTTTAGTTATATTATCTACAACATTTAAAGCTTCAGCTCTGGCTGCATGAGCTAATTGCAATTTACCATTACAATCCCCTATAGCAAAAACATTTTCCAAAGAAGTTTGAAAATACTCATCGGTAATTATTTTTTTATCTATTTTAATTTTATCAGTTTTAATCATATCAATATTGGCTCTTCTGCCTGTTGCAACAAGAAGCATTTGAGTTTTTATTTTTGGACCATTTTCAAAAGATATTTCAACCTCATCTGCATTTTTTTGAGCACTTATTATAGAATTTTCTGGCATCAAAATAACACCATTGTTTTTTAATTGTTCTTCTATTTTTTGAACAATTTGAGGATGAATTTTATTTGATATTTTATCATGCCTGTAAACAATAGTAGTTTTAACACCATTCAAACTAAAAAAAGATGCAAATTCAAGTCCTATGGCTCCACTTCCATATATTATTATCTCTTTTGGCAATTTTTCCAATTTTAAAGCTTCTTTACTCGTGATAATATTTGAGCCATTTGTTTTTATCCCTTTTGGCACAAATGTTGAAGAACCAGTGCCTATAACAATATAACGAGTATCTATGTGCGTATCATTAACATTCACTCCATCTTCAAATACAAAAGCTTCACCTTCGATTAATTCTACTCCAGCATTTTTACATTGTAAGGTAATAGCTTTTGTAGAATCTTGTATATATTTATCAATTTTATTTTGTAAAACAGTTAATTTAAGCGGATCTTTATGGCTTTTAAAAACATCTTCTTTTATTTCACTAATTGTTTTTGTTCTATGTAAAAGATTTTTTGAGGGAATACATCCGTGGTGGAGACAAATACCTCCAAACTCATTTAAATTTTTTTCTATAAGAGCTACTTTTTTGCCTCTTTTTGCCATAACTATTGCTCCGGCATAATTCAATCCTCCTCCTATAAAAACCCCATCATACATTTTTAAGTTCCTTTTTAAAATCCATCACAAATTGTGCTGCCATTGCTCCATTTACGATCCTATGGTCAAAAGTAAAAGTAACTTTCATTTTACTATTTTTCAAAGCTCCAAAAGCTACAATACCAGCATCATTGCCATTTATCAAAGCATCAAAATTGTCGATCTCAAACATCCCAAGATTGCTTACACCAAATGTCGAACCTTGCAAATCTTCAAGAGTTATTTTTTTAGTTTTTATCTCTTTAAGCCAATCATTTATCTCTTTTAAACTCAAATCTTCACTGTTTTTAAGCACAACCATATAAAGTGTTTCACCCTTACTTAAAGCTACCGATATATTCGAACTTGGATAAACTTTTAAAATATTATTTTCAAAAATAGTTCTGGAAAAAGTAAATTTTTGCATACTGCTTGATAAAGCTTTTAAGATATTGGCACTCAATTTTATACCATCTTTTTTGCTAATTTCGACCTCTTCGTAAATGTGATATATAGGTCTTTGCCAATTTTTTGTTACTGTATTTATTACTGCTTTTTGATTGGCAGATATTTTTACAATTTTTGGTATATTATTTTCTTTTATATATTTTTTTATTTCTGCAGTATCTATTTTATGGTCAAGTTTAAAATTATTAGTTTTCAATTCATACTCATATAATAATTGCTTAGATTTGGGAGTAAAATATTTATCAGCGACACTTTTGAGAATATCTTTTTCAAAAGCTGGAACAGGCAATTTGTTTTCTTTTTGAAGTTTTTGTATATTTATACCAAATTTTGAAGCTTTTTGTTTAGCTACTGGAGTAGAAATTCCTTCTGGTAAAGATGGATTTTTTTCATCATTGTCAAAAAGAAAATCCATTATATTTTCACTTGGTTTACTGGGTTTATCATTTGGTA
Source organism: Campylobacterales bacterium (assembly GCA_027044945.1). Taxonomy (GTDB): domain Bacteria; phylum Campylobacterota; class Campylobacteria; order Campylobacterales; family JALSKU01; genus JALSKU01. The sequence goes on along the minus strand of JALUBK010000029.1, from coordinate 3,556 downwards.
TTTTAGTTTCTTTTGAGTGCTCCTTCTTTTTAACAATATCTTTCTTGTTAATTTCTATTTTATTGTTTTTAACATCAGTATCTATAACAGCTATAACACTACCGACTTTTGCATCATCATTTTCTTTCAATAAAAGTTCTTTCACAATCCCGTCTTTAAAAGTTTGCAACTCAATAACAGCTTTATCGGATTCAATATCAGCTATCACATCGCCTGAATTAACTTTATCTCCTACTTTTACTTTCCATTCTACAAGTTTTCCCTCACTCATTGAGTCAGAAAGTTGAGGCATTGTTATTTTATAATCCATTTTTTCTCCCCCAAGCAATTATTTTATCCGCTATTGTGTTTGGAGTTGGAATACTTGCAAGTTCTAATGATCTGTTATAAGGTATTGGAACATCTGCTCCTGCAATTCTTAAAGGAGGAGCATCAAGATCAAAAAATAACTCTTCTGAAACAAAACTTATTATTTGAGCACCATATCCACCCATTTTATGATCTTCTTCCACGACAATTACTCTTTTTGTTTTAGATATAGATTTTTTCAAAGTATCAAAATCTATCGGATTAAGTGAGCAAAGATCAATCACTTCACAATCAACTGACAATTCATTTTCAATTTTTGGACAAGATTGCATCACATCATCAACCATTTTTAGATAGCTTATTATCGTTATATCTTTGCCCTCTTTAACAATTCTTGCTTTAAAAGGATCAAGTTTCATATTTTTGTCAATTTCGCCTTTTTTATTATAAAGCAATTCATGCTCAATAAATACCACTGGATCATCCATTAAAATAGCTTGTTTTAAAGCATGATAAGCATAATTCACATCATTTGCGGCAAACACAAAAAGTCCTGGAACTGCACTTAACATTTGTTCATAACTCTCACTATGCTGAGCCGCAAGTTGTTTGCTAACTCCTTGAGGAAATCTAACTACCATAGGCAATGTTATCTTTCCTGCACTCATATATCTATATTTTGACATATGATTTATGATTTGGTCAAAAGCTAAAAGTGAAAAGTTTGCTGTCATGATTTCAGCAATCGGTCTAAGACCTGCTATTGCCATTCCAACAGAATTTCCAACTATGCTAAGCTCAGCTATAGGTGTATCTATAACTCTTTTTGCACCATATTTAGCATAAAGCCCTTCGCTCACACGATAACTTCCGCCATACATCCCAACATCTTCGCCAAGTATAACAATGCTATCATCTTTTTGCATACATTCATCTATTGCCAAATTTAAAGCTTCACGATACAGCATTGCCACACTCCTTACAAAAAACATTATCGAACAAACTTGAAACATCGGGTTCTTTTGCATTTAAAGCAAATTCAACAGCTTCATCAACGATTTTTTCTGCTTTATTTTCAAGATTTGTTATCAAACTTTCAGGTGTTTCAAACTCTTCTATCAAACTCTTTTTAAGCTTTTCAAGAGGATCTCTTTCTTTGCATATTTTCATCTCCTCAGCACTTCTATAACTATTTGAATCAGCTACAGAATGACCTTCATATCTACAAGTCTTAGCTTCTACAAAACAAGGACCGTTTCCTTCAAGTATATATTTATTGGCTTCTTCTACTGCCCCATAAACCGCCAAAGCATCCATACCATCTACTTCTATAGTTCTCATATATGGCTTTGCCTTATTGCTCTGTTTTTCAAAATGAGATACTCTTGTTATTTTTGTGCCTATTGCATATTCATTATTTTCACACAAAAAAAGAAGTGGTAATTTCCAAGCTGAAGCGATATTGAGTGATTCAAAAAAAGCTCCACCATTACTCGCTCCATCACCAAAAATCACCATGACAGCATTTTCACTCTCTTGATATTTTCTGGCATATGCACATCCTACTGCATTTACTATTTGTCCGCCAACAATAGCATCTCCTCCATAAAAATCAAGCTTTGGTTCAAAAAGGTGCATCGAACCACCTCTTCCTTTGCTGACCCCACTCTCTTTTCCAAAAAGTTCCGCCATTACAACTTTAGGCTCCATTCCTCTAGCAATTGCTAAAACATGTTCTCTATAAGTTGTAAATACATCCCCTTTTTCAAAAGCTTTCATGGAAGCCACACTAAAGCCTTCTTGACCAATATCCAAATGCAAAAATCCTGAAATATTACCTTTTAAATAATACTCTTTGGCAACATTTTCAAATTTTCTACCAAGGGACATTAAGTAATATAACTCTTCAGTTTTAAGCTTTTTCATTTAAGAATTCTTCCAAAGCTTCTTTAACAGGAGTCATATACATCAAAGCTGGGCCACCATGCATCAAAACTGCTTGCATACTCGCATCTATGATTTCCTCTTTTGTGGCTCCGGCATCAAGTGCACCCTTAACATGAAGAGCTATACACCACTCGCATTGTGCCGCAACAGAAAGTGCCACATTGATAAGCTCTTTATTCTTTTTTTCCAAAACATCTTCACTCTCAACTGCAGACATAAACTGCTGAAAGCCTTTGATTTGATTTGGAGTCTCTTTTTGCAAAAAATCTATTAATTTTTTTACATCCACTAATTTTTCAGCATTTGCACCCATCATCACCTCCTTTAAAAAATTTCATACTTCAATTATAACTCAATTTTTATTTACTTTATGTTATCTTATTGACAAAATTTAAAATTTCATATATATTTTAGTTTTCAAATTGTAAAATGAATCTAAATAAAAAAAATAAGGAAAGTCACAAAAATGAAAAAATTTTAGCTATCAAAAAAGCCTTACAAAATAGTGCAAATTATGCAATATCAAATTTATCCAAACAAAATGGTTTTCTTTACAATCAGCATGTATCTATACCAATTCCAAATTCTTTGCAAAAAGTTGCAAATATTATCAGAAAATATGAAGGTGGCCAATATGTAAATAATTTCAAAGCTTCTATTAATCATGCAGCTGAAAAAGCAATGCCTTCAACTATGGAAATCTTTCAAAATAGCATCAAAAATATGAGTATAAAAGATGCTACAAGACTTTTAAAAGGTAAAAATGGCAGTATTACTAAATATTTTAAAGAAAAAAATTCAAAATTTTTATATAAAAAAATATATCCTATAGTTAAAAACAGTATGAGAAATAAAAATGTTATGCACTATTATGATAGTTTTAAAAAATATTATAAACAATATGTACCAAAAACAAGTTTAGAAAACAATAATAATTTTCTCATGAACTTAAGCAAAAATATAATAAAACAAACAAAAGCTAAAGAATATATAATAAATTTAAGTGAAAAAAATCTAGATAATTATATAACCAAAAAAAGCATCTATGGTATTTTTTATATGATAGCTCAAGAAGAAACCAAAATAAGAAAAAATCATTTAGTTTATGTTACTGGTATAATAAAAAAAATATTTGCTAAATATATGCAATAGTATAACATCCTTAAACATCTTTTATTTCTTTAAAGAATTGGTTGTTAATACCTTCGTGCCATTTTCTTGACCTAAATACAAACTAAAACCAAAACTTGTTACATAACTTATAATAACTGCTGCCGTCATAGGAATAACAACATCAGCA
>JALUBK010000028.1 GCA_027044945.1 Campylobacterales bacterium | reverse complement strand
GTATGAACCATTTTCTATAGCTTGAGATAAAATATCAATCTTTTTAAAAACTTCCGGATACTTTCGTGATAAAAATAGAAGATTGTTTTGAAATGTAGTTATAGCTTTTTGTTCGATATTTTGCATATGATTTTACCTTATATATGTTTTTATAAATAAAGCAAAAATTATTCCTTAAAATAAAATATGTATTGCTATTTTATTTTAATATTTATTATTTAATATTTTTTTAAAAAAATTTAAACTATCTAATGATTCTTGATAATCGCTAATATATTCTGCATTATTAGTATAAATATCATTGTAAATATTAGAAAAAGCTTCTATAAACCCGCTTGGATGTCCAGGTGCCATTCTTTGGTATCTTGGCTTATTTGCTTCATAATAAGCATAACTTCTTGTAAGAATCTCTTTTTTACCATTTTTATATGAAAGATAAAGATTTTCAAAATCTAATTGTGACCATTTTACACCAGCTTTATCGCCATATATCTCGATAACAAGAGGATTAGAATTGCCAAGCATTATTTTTGAAAAATTTAATTCTATCAAAGCATCTTTACTTTTAGCTAAAACACTCATGTCATCAACAATACCAAAATTTGAAAAACTATCAGTTCTGCAAAAAAATGGTTCAAAATTTTGTCCTAAAATAAATCTTGCTAAATGATAAGTATGAACTCCTAAGTCCAAAGCTATTGTAGGGATTTCATAATCTTTTAATCTCCATTTTTGCGGATAACCTGGTTTCATAGGCTTAAAAAAACTTTCTTGTGGCATATTAACAATAATCTTTTTGATAACACCTAAAATTCCATTGGATACCAATGCTTTAATTTCTCTAACAAGTGGATATCCGCTATAATTATGTGTTACAATTACAAATTTATTATCTAATTTTAAATCAAACTTTGAAACATTTGCTACCAAAGGTTTATCTACAATTATTTTTACATCATATTGAAGAAGTTCTTTAAGGTTTTGATAATGGATAGGAGTTGGTGTAAGAATAACAACATAATCAACACTATCGCACATCTCTTTTATGGAAGAGAAATGTAAAAGTCTATATTTCTCGGCACTTTGTTTTGATTTTTCTTCATCATGGCTAAAGATACCTCCAATAACTCTAAAACAACCATCCATTTGTGAAGCTATAAGATGAACTTTTCCAGCGATACTTCCAGTTCCACCTCCCAAAATTCCCAATTTATACATTATTGCTCCTGCTAACACAATATAAAACAGTGCTAAGACACATATCTTCATGAACTCGAATATACATATCATATGACGGCTCTATTTCTTGAATAAGTAATGGTATCTCCCACAAATCTTCGGGTTTATGATAAAGACAAATAGCAAGATTTGGTTTATATTTTTGTATCGTTTTTGTAGCACCACGAATTGCTTCTTTTTCTGCTCCTTCTATATCCATTTTGATAAAATTTGGATTTGCATTTAATATAACACTATCAAGTGAAACTACAGGAACATTAACAATAGCTTTATCATTTAATTTGGCACTTGAATTAATTCCTAAATTTTCAAATTTTAAGATAGAATTTTTTGAATAAACACCTGCTGGATAAAGAAAAAAATTTGTTTGAGGATAATAATCGCTAAGCTTATTTAAGGTTTTATTTAATTTTAACAAGTTTTGTTTGTCTGGTTCAAAAGAGATGGACGATTTAATATTTGGATGATGCTTCATAAGTTCTTCCACACTATCTCCAATATATGATCCGCAATCTACAAAATTAATATAAGATAAATTATTCAAAAAAGGTATGTCTGAGGGAAAATATTCTATTCCTTCTGGTTTTATATAATATTTTATATCTAATGTTTCTCTTAATTGTATAATTTTTTGCAAAAGTTGATGACTTTTATTATCACAAAGAAGTTTCTGAACTTTTTTCAGTTTTTCTTTGTTTATCATTTGTTCTCGTTCTTTTACTATCCAAAGATAATTTGTTTTAGCTATTTCACGAAGAATATTTGGCATAAAAGATATAGATTCGGTAAAGCCTATAACATTCTTAAAGCCTTTACTCATAAGTTTTTGTTGAATATTTTTGGAATGTTGAAGCATAGAAATAAAAATTTTTGTATCTTTTGGAACAGCCGATAGTTTTTTAATAGGTATTTTTTTACATGTGCTTTCTTTTGTAAAATCATCTATAAAAAAATCTATTTTTCCATCAAATGCAGATAAAAAAAGTTTTCCAAAAACTCCTGCGCCATAGATCGCTCGTTTCATGATTTTCTCTCTTTTTTAAAGTTGATATTTATATTCTTATTGACAATAGGATATATAAGATTATTAATATTTTTTACAATAAACTCTTTATCGTTTTCTATATCAACAAATATAATAGCTATTTGTGTATGCAAATAATCATGAATAATAGAATCTTCACCGAGCAAGTCTAAACGATATATTATTTTTTTTTGTAATAAATTATCTATCAAAAGAGCCTGATAAGAACCGTTTTCTTTTGGCATAATGCAGTGACGCAATATATTTTTGGGTTTATCTGTTTTTGTCAAATTGGCCGTTATTTTTTCACCGATATAAGCTTGTATAACTGCTTTTGAGTATTCTATATTGTCACAATACTCCATAAGTTTGGGATATAAATCTCCTGGAATCCGTCTGGCAACATCAATAATATAAGGAGTTTCATTTTTGATAATTATTTGCAAATGAAACATTCCATCTTTTAAATGTAATTTATTAGCGATTGTTTCTATATCTTTAAAGATTTTATTTTTTATTGTTATATTTACCGATATTGGATAAGCAGTTGTGATAAGATAATCATTGAGATAACTCTTATCTGCACCAAAAAAAGAATAAAATATTTTTTGATTTTTTAGTATTACAGAACAAGCAATAAGTTCCCCATTTATAAATTCTTCTAAAAATATTTCATTTGAATATTTAATAGATTGCTTTATTGTATCAATAAATTCAATTTTATTTTTTACAACTTGAACACCTTTTCCTCCAGAAAGATTTGCTGGTTTGATTACCATAGGAAAATCAAGCGAGATATTTGATAAATTTCCGTCATAAAGTATTCCTTTTGGAGTAGAAATATCATTTTGAAGGCAAAATTTTTTAAATTTCCATTTATTGTGTATAAGTTGTGCAGTTTCAAAAGTGTCAAAATTTCCTATATTTAATTTATTTGCCATTTTAACAGTATTAAGATAACTTGCTTCTCCACATCCTGGCACTAAATAATCAACATTCTCATCGTAAAAAACCTTTTTTACGGCTTCAAGGTCATTAAAATCAATTTTATAATATTTATCTGCATACCTATGACCTATATATTCATTTTTATTTGCCAATGTGATCACAAAATAACCCAATTCCTGTGAAGCTTGAATAAGTGGTATATCTCTATGGCTACCACCAAGAATCAAGATTTTTTGCATAATTTTAAAACCTGTTTCATAATTTTTTTTCTACCATCTCCTGAAATATTTACATTTACTTGCAATTTTCTTGAACAATTCAAACAGATCTCGTCTTTTAATTTTTCTATCCAACTTATACTATTTATATCGACAAAACTGATTGCAAGTTTATGTTTTATAAATTGCCTAATACCTATTTCTTGATTTTTCGATATTGCTAAAATAATAGTCGAAGTTTTTAGATATGCAAGTTCATAAACACTCATACTCGCAGTAGAAACAGCCAATGAACTTTCTGCCATGCAAGTAATTAATTCTTTATCATTTGGCTGAAAAAGCACCTTCACATTTGGATATTTCTGTAATTTCTTTGCGATCTGCTTATTGTTTGATACTATTATTTTTTGTATTTTAAGCGAAGACAGTCCTTGTATAATCTTTAAAGATAAACTTTTAATATCTGCTCCACCCAACATTATAAAAAGTTGTTCTTTTTTTCTTATATTTTCAACATCAGTTATGTTTTTTCTTAATGGCAAATAATCCAATCCGAACAAACAATATTTATCTTTTCTTTCATAAAGATAAAAAAGTTTTTTTGCATCAGGTGCGAAATTGATTATAATTCCTTTAGGATATTTTAAACGGGCAAAATCATCAATATAAACTCCAATTTTCGCTAAATTACTTATTTGATTATAAATTTTTATATCTGCTTCATAACTATCAATAAAAATAATATCATATTTATCATGAATTGAAAAATTATCCCAACTAAAATATTGAATATCAAAATATTTATAATTATAATTAATATCACTATCAAGAAAAAAAATAGATTCTATTTTATTGGCTATAAATTCTTGATAAATTGCATACAATCGAATTAGATGACCCATGCCTCGTTTGTTTCCTGCTTCTGTAAAAAAAGCAACTTTTATTGATTTCACAATTTAAAATCCACCAATCATTTCCCACGACAGTAGTGTTCCTCGTTTGATTGCTTTGGATGCTTTACGATTTTTTAAAATAGATATATATTTAGATTCTATACCGCCACCTGGTCTGATGCTTTTAAAATTTACATTTTCAACCAAAGGTTCATCTTTTAATATATCTTTTATTGCAATAAGAGAACGCTGTGATCCATTTGCAATTATTGGAAACGAAACTTCTCCAATAGCATCTTTTACCGTTTGTGCACCATCAACTATCTCTTTTAACTCATCTGGAGTCGCAGAAAAAAAACTATCCGCAGTTTTATAATTTCTATCCAAAATAAAATGTTTTTCAATTATATCTGCCCCCAAAGCAATAGATGCTATAGGCACAGATGTTCCCAAAGTATGATCAGAAAGCCCTACTGGACATTTAAACAACTTTTTCAAATAAGGGATACTTTTTAAATTAATGTTTTTCGGATTAGCTGGATATTCACTGGTGCATTTAAGAATAGCAAATTCGCTATTCTCTTCAAGCAATACAGCTACTGCATCATTAATTTGTGCTATTGTCGCATTCCCTGTAGATAAAATAATAGGTTTTTTAGTTTTTGCAATTTTTCTTACTAACGGAAGATCAACTATCTCTGGAGAAGCAATTTTATATGCTGGCATATCAAGTTCTTCCAAAAACTCTACTGCAGAAAAATCAAAAGGAGAAGAAAATAAAGTAATGCCTACTTCTTTTGCAATTTTTTGCAATTTTTTTGTCCATTCCCAAGGCATCGAAGCATCTTTATATAAATCATACAAATAAACCCCTTTCCAAGCTCCTTTTGCTTCAAAAGCACTTTCTTTACAATCAAGAGTTATAGTATCTGCACTATAAGTTTGAATTTTAATAGCATTTGCACCTGCTTTATGAGCTTGAATAATAAGTTCTTTTGCAATCTCTATATCATTTCCATGATTTGCACTCATCTCTGCAATAATATAAGGCTTATATTTTTTGCCAATTTTTCTACCTTTTATTGATATTGTAGGTTCCAAATTCATATAAATTTTCCTTTATTTTCAATATTTAAAGCCTTATACATTAATTCAGCTCTTTTCCAATCTTCCAAAGTATCAATATCTTGCACTAAATATCTAGGTATCTTTATAGGAATAGAATTTTTGCCAAAACTTATATCATCATTTCTTGCCCCAATTCTTTCCCAATAAAATTGTCCTGCATCATGATAAGCCTCTTCTAAATCTTGACTTCTTTTTGGAAACATATCCCTCCAAAACATTTCGCATCTATTATCTTTTGTAATTCTAAAACTTCTCCATATCGGATAATCAAAAGTTGTAACACCAAAAGTCATTACAACATCTTTGTTTTGTTTTAATTTTTCTAAGCTCTTTTTGAGATATTCGATTTGTAAAAATGGAACGGTTGCATAAATTGTGCAAACAAATTCATATCCATTATAAATACTTAAAGCATGTTTAACAACTTCACCTGTTCCGATAAAATCATCAGCCAACTTCTTGGGTCTTTTTAAAACCTCAGCACCATATTTTTTAGATACTTTTGCTATTTCTTCATCATCGGTAGAAACAACTATCTTATCAAAAAGTCCTGATTTTAATGCAGCCTCAATAGAGTATGCTATAAGTGGTTTGCCACAAAACTCTTTTATGTTTTTTTTCGGTATTCTTTTGCTTCCGCCTCGAGCAGGGATTATAGCTATATTCATA
>JALUBK010000027.1 GCA_027044945.1 Campylobacterales bacterium | reverse complement strand
TAAGTGGTAGCAGGGGGGGAACTCGAATCCCCGACCTCCGGCTTATGAGACCAGCGCTCTAACCAGCTGAGCTACCCTGCCACAAAAAAGAGATAGAATTATATTTAATATTTGCTTAATTTGTGCTTATCCTCCGAATAAATTAAGTATCTGTTTTAGCGGTTTTTGGTATTTTTTGGGAATTTTTTTATCTATAGCCTTTTCAATTCTATTTTTTATATATGAAGATGAATTTATTGTTACTTTTGGATGATCAATATTGCCTTTTATTTTTCCTTCAATATCTTTATTGTTTATTTTTACTATATAATCAGTGTTAATTTCTCTACTATTTAAATCAAAATTTCCATTATATGTTTTTATCAATGTTTTTGAAGAATTAAGTTCAAATGAAAAATTAACCATATTTTTTTCTATTTTTCCTTTTAAAACACCATTATTGTATATCTCTTTAGTCAAATCAAACCCAGAAAGAGAAAAAACAATATCGCTCAAGTTATTTTGTTTCATTTTTCCATTTTTTAACAATAAATCAAAATTACCATTTTTATTTTTTAGATTATAAAAAAATCGAAAACTTCCGTTAGAATCAAGTATCAATGGATAATTGAATGCTTTGCTAAATTTTAAAGTATTAATATTATCGCAATTGAAAGTTAAATTTTCATCTTTATATTGATAAGTTGTATTTGTATCAAAAATATCGCTTTTACCTTTAGAAACAAATACATTATCAAAATATTGAATATTTCCTTTCATTTTTAAAGGTTCTTTTATATCTTTTTTTGTTAAAAAATATAATTTTTCCAATGAAGGAATATTTAAAGCATATTTAGCTTCAAGTTTATTATTTGAAATATTATAATCTCCTTTATATATTTTTAAATTTCCAATACTACTGTTAATATCTGATGAAAAATTCGCTTTTTGATTTTCTACCTTCATGTTTGAAAAAATCTTATAAGAAAAATTATTGGGAATTGTAATATTGAAATCTTTTTTTATTAATGCATGATTTAAAGTTGATTGCAAAAAATTAATTTTCAACTTTCCATTTATACTTTTTTTATCAATATTATAAAATTCGCCATTTATATTTATATCACCATATGAATATTTTGGTTCATTCAATAAATAAAGAATTTTATTGATTTTTATATTTTTTGCATCAATTTGTATCGCTTTATTTAAACCTACAATCACAGTCTTGCCACCAAAAGAATAAGTTGAAATCAAATAACTTAAATCTTGATTTTCTTTTTTTATTTTTCCTTCAGCTTCAAAACTGCCTTGTATTTTTTTTGAAACTAAGCCCCTAAGAAGAGACAAATTAGATATTTTCAAATCATAATCACTTAAAAAATCACCTGTTTGTAGATTGTATACTGTTTTTTTTGTATTAACTTTGGCAAAATTACTATCTATTTTTATTTTTGAAATTATTTGCTTATTTTTTAAAATTGAAAATGTTTTAGCTTTGAAAATCATTCCCACAGGAAGCGTTATATTAAAATCTTTTTTAACAAGAGAAGTGTCAATACTGGCATAAGGAATATCAATAGTAGCTTTTCCATTTAAATTTTTAAGATTAAGATTGTTAAAATTGATATTTACATTTGCAATACCTGAAACATAAGGTTTTTTCCCTAAAAAAGATAAAATTTCATTTATTCTGGCTTGATTCATTTGTAAATGTAAATTTTGTGCTTTAAATTTTATAATATTGGCATCAAAATCTGCTTTAGAATTAAAAACAACCCCATTTCCATAAATTTTAAAATTATTTATATTTCCTAAAATTTTTCCTCTTAAATCTATACTATTTTTGTTATCGCCATTAGATAATAAATCTTTTGCAGAAGAGAAAAAATCCAAATCAAACTGTTCTTTAAAAATATTAATATTGCCATTTAAAATTATTTTATCTTTTTTATTTATATATGCTTCTATATCCAAAAAATTTGGTTTTAAAGTAAAAGAATTTATATCAATATCCATTTTTGTTTTTTGCGATAAATAAGAACTTATATACGGTTTTAAAAACATATTTCCATTATTTGTAAAAAGCAAAAAGAAAATTGACCCTACAAAAAGCAATAAAAACAAAATAAAACCACTAATATATTTAAACATTTAATTCTCCTCAGAACATATCTTTAGTTGCAATGGCTCAAGTATTGTAAATTTTATGTATAAAATACTTGACTTTTTCCTAATATTTTAGTAAAATTTCAGCACTCAAATAAAAAGAGTGCTAAAAAATTATACCGTTTAGGAGGTTAGTATGAAATTTCAACCATTAGGTCAAAGAATATTAGTTGAAAGGGTCGAAGAACCTACAACAACTTCTACTGGCATTATTATACCTGATAATGCAAAAGAAAAACCTTTAACTGCAACAGTAAAGGCTATAAGCAAGGAAGTAAAAGAAGAAGGTGAAATTGCAGTTGAGGATAAAATAGTTTTTGCAAAATATTCAGGCACTGAAATCACACTTGATTCAAAAGAATATCTTGTTTTAAACACAGATGATATTCTTGGTGTATTAAAATAAAAGGGAGGAATAAAAATGGCAAAAGAGATAAAATATAGCGATGAAGCAAGAAATGAATTATATATTGGTGTTAAAAAATTAAGCGATGCAGTAAAAGTAACAATGGGACCAAGAGGTAGAAATGTCCTCATTCAAAAAAGTTTTGGAGCACCTTCTATCACAAAAGACGGAGTTTCTGTTGCAAAAGAAATTGAGCTTAAAAATGCTTTGGAAAATATGGGTGCTCAACTTGTAAAAGAAGTTGCAAGTAAAACTGCTGATGAAGCGGGAGATGGAACAACAACAGCAACAGTTTTAGCTCATGCAATTTTTAGAGAAGGATTAAAAAATATAACTGCGGGAGCAAATCCAGTTGAAGTAAAAAGAGGAATGGATAAAGAAGTTGCTGCAATTATAGAAGAACTTAAAAATATAGCTCAAGAAGTAAAAAATAAAACAGAAATTGCTCAAGTTGCAACTGTATCTGCAAATGCTGATGAAAAGATAGGAAACTTAATAGCAGAAGCTATGGAAAAAGTTGGAAAAGACGGAGTTATTACCGTTGAAGAGGCAAAAGGTATCGAAGACGAACTTGATGTAGTTGAAGGTATGCAGTTTGATAGAGGTTATCTAAGTCCTTATTTTGTAACAAATAGTGAAAAAATGACTTGTGAAATAGAAAATCCTTATATTTTATTGTTTGATAAAAAAATTACAAGTCTAAAAGATTTATTACCAGTATTAGAACAAATACAAAAAACAGGAAAACCACTTCTTATTATAGCTGAAGATATAGAGGGTGAAGCTTTGGCAACTTTAGTTGTAAATAAATTAAGAGGTGTTTTAAATATTTCAGCAGTTAAAGCTCCTGGTTTTGGCGATAGAAGAAAAGCAATGCTTGAAGATATAGCTATATTAACTGGTGGTCAAGTAATCAGCGAAGAACTTGGAAGAACATTAGAGAGTGCAACTTTAGATGATCTTGGAAGTGCTGGAAGTATTAGTATTGATAAAGACAATACAACTATTGTAAATGGTGCTGGAGATAAAAAAGCCATAGAAGATAGAATCAAAGTGATAAGAGCTCAAATAGAAGAAACAACAAGCGATTATGATAGAGAAAAACTTCAAGAAAGATTGGCAAAACTTAGTGGTGGTGTAGCTGTTATAAAAGTTGGAGCTGCTACTGAAACTGAAATGAAAGAGAAAAAAGATAGAGTTGATGATGCACTTAGTGCTACAAAAGCTGCTGTCGAAGAAGGTGTAGTTATAGGTGGTGGAGCTGCCATCATAAAAGCAGGAAACAAAGTAAATCTTAATTTGAAAAATGATGAAGCAATTGGTGCTGCTATTGTTCAAAGAGCACTAAAGGCTCCATTAAAACAAATAGCTAAAAATGCTGGATTTGATGCTGGTGTTGTAGCAAATGAAATTGAAAAATCAAAAGATATTAATTATGGATTTAATGCAGCAACTGGAAAATATGTAGATATGATCAAAGAAGGTATTGTTGATCCAGTTAAAGTAGAAAGAGTTGCATTGCAAAATGCTGTATCAGTCGCAAGTTTACTCTTAACAACAGAGGCTACAATAAACGATATAAAAGAAGATAAAGCAACTCCTGCAATGCCTGACATGGGCGGAATGGGCGGAATGCCTGGAATGATGTAGTTTATTCTCACTATTTTTTCAATAAACCCCACAAAAAAGTGGGGATTTATTGAACTTTCTAAAACAAATAATAAATAATTTTATTATATTTTTATAAAATAAACTGTTTTTATATCAAAACATGATATACTTTTGAAAAATCAGAAGGAAAATAAAATGTTTATAAAATTAAACGATAGAGTTTATATAAATACAGATAAAATTACTCGTATTAAAATTGATGAAGTTCAGGATGGAATTAGAATTAGATTTTATGAAGGACAAGAGCAAGTTGCTAAAAGCAAAAGATATCAAACTTTAAAAGATGCACAAGATTGGATAGAAAACAATATTAAATAAATTTTTTAAAATTTAATATTTCTTTCTTTCTGTAAAAAATACAGAAATATGAAAATTATTAGAGAAATAACAACTAAAATTATGCTTAATATCATAGCCAATTTATAATCTCCGTCATAGATAGCATTATAAATAGCTAAAGACATTGTATCTGTTTTTCCAATGATATTTCCACCTAACATAAGTGTCATTCCGACTTCTCCCATTGCTCTAGCACTAGCTATAATTAAGCATGCAAAAAGTGATTTTTTTATATTAGGAAGAACGATCAATAAAAATGTTACAAATTTTCCTTTTCCGCTTATATAAGATGCTTCTTTAATGCATTTTGGAAACATTTCTATGGAAGATTGTAGAGGTTTAACCATCAAAGGAAGACCTGCAATAAAACCTGCGATAACTAATCCATAAAATGTAAAAATAAAAGAAATATTAAATTGAGCAAAAAATTTTCCTATAAAACCATGTTTTCCTAAAAGCAATAAAAGAAAAAAACCTACCGCTATAGGAGGAAAAATAAGTGGTAAAGTAACAAAACTATCAAGCAACCAACGAAATTGAAATTTTTTTAAAGATAACATATATGCTACTGGAACACCAATAACAATAAATAAAACAAAAACAACACTCACAGTCTTAAAAGTAAGAATTGTAGGCTCTATAATATTTTGAATATCCATATTAAATATTTTTACATTCCATATTGTTTAAATATTTTTTTTGATTTTTTTGACATTAAAAATTTTACAAAATTTCTACAAATATCATTTTGTTTACAATTTGGAAGTTCACCAGCTACAATATTTATAGGTTTATATAAAGATTTATTTATTTTTATATATCCTCCAAGTTCTTTTTTAAAAATTAAAGCACTAGTAAGATTTAATACACCGGCATCGACATTTCCACTTGCAACATAGTTTGCAGCCTGAGGCATTGCTGATACAATATATAATTTATCTTTTATATTTTTATAAAGTTTTGTAGCATGTAAAAATTGCATACCAGCTGTTCCATAACCTGTTTTTTGAGGTTGAGGCATAACTATTTTTTGAATTTTTGAATTTTTTAAATCATTAATATTATTCATTCTTATGCCTTTTGCAAAAGCAATTACAAGATGCCCATTTCCTAAAAAAATATATTTTGCTATTTTAAGTCCACTTTTAGTTTGTAAAAATTTTTTATCCCCAATAATCAAGGCTATGTCACTATTTTGAGTCTGCATAGATATTTGTTTTATATTTCCAAAAATAGGCTCTATTTGCTTACCTGTTTTTTTTTCATATATTTTTATTATTTTCATGATAGGTTTTTTGTATCCTCCTCCTCCTGCTAACTTAAAATCTTGTGCTTGCAATAGAGATATAAATAATACAAACATACTAATAATTATTTTTTTCATTTTTATTTTTCCTTTTTTTCGTTATTTATTAATATATATATCGAATTATAATAATATATTTCTTAATAAAAAATAAAATAAAGATAATTTCAAAAAATAAAATTTTCATTTTTATTTCATTTTGTTTAAGTATAATTATGTTTAAAAAAGGCTCACCATGAATACATTAAATCAAAAATTATTTTTGTATATTAACTCGTTTGCAGAAAAAAATCATTTTATGGATTTAACCATG
>JALUBK010000026.1:78550-94985 GCA_027044945.1 Campylobacterales bacterium | reverse complement strand
TAAATTTGGGGGATTAAATGAGGATGGCTCCGGATGCTGGATTCGAACCAGCGACCAAGTGATTAACAGTCACCTACTCTACCGCTGAGCTAATCCGGAATATTAAAAATAGGATGAAATTATATTAAAATTTTCTCCTAAAGTCAAGTAAAATAGCGAAAAAAACACTATAATCATAAAATCTTTCTATAAAAAACAGTTCCTCCTATGTTAATTTTTTCTATTATTTCTTTTTCAACCATTTTTCCTATTTTTTCTTTTGAGTTGTTGTCAAAAAAAGTATCTATATCAAATTGGCTTTGAGGGCGATGTGAAATAAGATAGAGTATATCTTTCTCCTTAAAACATTCTTGTTTATTTGAATTTTGTTTTCTTATTAGAGAAATCGGTAGTTTTTCATCAAAATATTTTATAAGTTCTTCTATCTCTTGATCTTTGACAGGTTGCACTTGATATGCCGGTGGTCTATCTATTGTTCCTATATCTACTCTTTGTGGAATTATTTGCATTAAAATATTGTTTAATTTTTTAATTTCTTCAATATTATCGTTTATGCCCTTGACGAGTAAAATTTCTATTACTAAAGTATTTTTAAAGTTTTTTGAAAAAGTTTTCATACATTGAATAATATCTTCTAAAATTATTCCTTTTAATGGTCTGTCTATTTTTTTAAAACATTTTTGTGTAGCACAATCAAGTGATAATTTTACTATATCAATTTTTTTTAATGCTTTTTCTATATTTTTATCACAAATTGTTGAACCATTAGAAAGAATAAGAAGTTTTTTATTTTGTTTTATTTTATTTAATTCATCAACTAAAAGCTCTAAATTGTTATATAAAGTGGGTTCTCCATTTGAAGTTATTGTTATTACATCAATATTTGGAAACTTGATTATATTGTTTTTAACTTCATCTATTATGTCTTGAACTTTTGGAGGATTTGTAATAGTATTGACTGGTTTTGCTCCTTTTAATTCACAATAAACACAATCAAAATTGCAAGATTTTTTATCAGGACTTAAATCAATTCCTAAAGAAATTCCAAATCTTCTTGAATTAACCGGTCCAAAAACATATTTCATTTAATTTTTCCTTGTCAATTTTTTGCATAATGATACAAAATATTTTGCATTTTCTACTGGCACATCTGGAAGAATTCCATGTCCTAGGTTGAATATATGTCTTTCATTTTTCATTACTTTTATGATCGATTTAATGCCTTCTTCTGTGGCTTTTTTTGAATATAATCTGCAAGGTTCCATATTCCCTTGAAGCACATATTTATCACCTAATTTTTCTTTTGCTGTTTCCATAGGTGTTCCCCAATCCACTCCAAAAACATCAAAATCCCCATATACTTTATCTAAAAAACCATTTATTCCTTTTGGAAAAATTATTATAGGAATATGGGGATATTTCTTTTTTATATATGAAGCAATATCTGCTATATATTTCCAACTAAATTCATTATATTTACTAGGCTCTATGGCATTTGCCCAGCTGTCAAAAATTTGAATCGCATTGACTCCGGCTTTGATTTGATTTTCAAGATATAATTTTACAACTTCAGTAATTTTTGTTAAAATTTTATGCACCAATTTTGGATTTGAATAAATCATTTTTTTAGAAATTGCATAAGTTTTTGTGCCTTGTCCTTCTATCATATATGTAGCAAGAGTCCAAGGAGCACCACTAAAACCTATAAGAGCTTTATCTTTATCCAGTTTGTTTCTAACGATCTTAATAGTTTCATACACATAAGTAAGTTTGTTTGCTGCTTCCCAATTGCTTTTTAAATTTTTTAAATCTTCCTCATTTTTTATAGGTTTTTCAAAAACAGGACCTTTTCCTTTTATAAAATTTAATTTCATTCCCATTTCATTTGGAATAACTAAAATATCACTAAACATAATAGCAGCATCAACTCCTATTATATCAACAGGTTGCAAACTTACTTCAGCTGCAAGTTTAGGTGTGTGGCAAAGATTCAAAAAATCACCCGCTTTTTCTCTTACTTTTTTATACTCATCCAAATATCTTCCAGCTTGTCTCATGATCCAAACAGGAGTGTAGGGTGTTTTTTTTCCAAAACATGCATCAATAAATATCATATTTTTCCTTAAATATGTGAATTTTTATGTAAAAAATATAGTCCCAAAGATAAAGCTAAAATAGAAAGTGCAAAATATAACATTTCTGTTGGACTACTATATTGTATATTTAAAACTCTTTGAAAAAAATTAACAATTAAAACCATAATAATAACTTTAGCAATTTTATCTTTTAATTGATCCAAACTGTGAATTTCAAGTATTTTTTGTTTTTTCGTATTCTCACTTGCTTCATCTATATCGCTAATAAAAAGTTCATATAGTCCAAAAGAGAAGATAAATAAAACAACAGCAATTAGATATAAATCAACTGCTCCTATAACAGTAGAAACAAGGTTTTTATGTATATTTTCAGGATGAGTATGTGCTATAAGTGCTTTAAAAGTAGAGATAGTAATATTGTAAATATCTAAACTAGCTACAATAAATAGGGTTATAGCACCAATAAGTCCAAAAATAACAGACAAAATAATAATAAATCTGCTTCTCCAGATAAACCCTTCAAATATTTTTTCTAACATATTTATATATCTTCCATTTCAATCCATTTTTGAGCGATCCTAACTGCATTTGTGGCAGCACCTACTCTTAGTTGGTCTGCTGCATTGAAAAAATGTAAAATATTGTTTTTGTATATATCTTTTCTAATTCTTCCTACGAATGTTGTATCGGTATCGGTTGCAACAATTGGCATGGGATAAATACCTTTTTCAAGATTGTCTATAACTTCAACATCTTTGAAATTATTTAATGCACCTTTAACTCTGTCCAAATCTATATCAACATCATCTCCAAAAGTAACAGTTATTGCTTCGCTATGACTTCTAAGAACAGGAACTCTTACGCAAGTTGCAGCAATTTCCATATTTTTATGAAGAATTTTTTGAGTTTCATTAACCATTTTCATCTCTTCTCTTGTAAAACCATTTGGTTGAGGAGTGTCTATATGAGGTATAACATTTAATGCTATTTGATGGATAAAAGCTTCTTTTTTACTTTCATCTAATTTGAATGCAAAAAAATCTTGCATTTGATGAACTAATTCTTCCATCCCCTTTTTTCCAGCTCCACTGGTTGCTTGATAAGTGCTTACATCAACTCTTTTGATGCCATATAATTCATCAAGAGGTTTAAGAGTCAATACCATTTGTATAGTTGAACAATTAGGGTTTGCTATAATACCTTTTACTTTCCATGCATTTATATCTTCTGGATTAACTTCAGGAACTACTAATGGCACATTTTCATCCATTCTAAAATGACTTGAATTATCTATGACAACCGCACCACTTTCAGCTGCTATGGGGCAAAATTTGGCAGATACACTACCACCTGCACTAAAAAAAGCAATATCTATTTCTTCTTTATCAAAAATATCATTTGTGAGTTCTTGGACTTTATAATGTTTTCCAAAAAATTCTATCTCTTTTCCTGCACTATTTTTACTTGCTAATGGTAAAAGTTGATTTATAGGAAATTTTTGTTCTTCCAAGACTCTAAAAATTTCTTCTCCTACTGCTCCGGTAGCTCCCACTACTGCGACATTGTATTTTTTCATTTTTTCTCCTGTATATTTATATTCTACTCTCTAAAAAGAGATCATTGCTGTTTATTTCCTTTGCATCACTTAAAATAGCTGCTCTTTCTATTACGGATTTTAATTCTCTGATATTTCCCGGCCAATTATATTTTTTTAAAGATAAAATAGCATCTTCGCTTAAAAATTTATCATCAAAATTGTATTGAGAGCAAATATTTTTTAAAGTTATTTTGGCTATATCCTCGATTTCATCTTTTCTTTCTCTAAGAGGAGGAATGATAATGGGAATAGTGTTTAATCTATAATACAAATCATTTCTAAATTTTTTTTCTTTTATTTTTTCTAAAAGATTTGCATTTGTAGCTGAAATAATTCTAATATTAATTTTTATTGGCTTTGACCCTCCAACTCTTATTAACTCTTGTTCTTGCAAAACTCGTAAAATTTTTGCTTGTAAAGAAAAAGGCATTTCTGCCAATTCATCTAAAAAAATTGTTCCATTATCGGCTAATTCAAATATTCCTTTTTTTGTTGTTGTTGCATCAGTAAAAGCTCCTTTTTCATATCCAAAAAGTTCACTTTCCAATAAATTTTCAGGAATTGCTGCCATATTTATTGCTACAAAAGGTTTATTTTTTCTTGTTGAATTTTTATGAATAAAATTTGCGAATAACTCTTTTCCTACTCCGCTTTCACCTAAAAGTAATATAGAAGCATCGCTTTTAGCAGCTTTAGTTGCT
The DNA here is from genome assembly GCA_027044945.1 of Campylobacterales bacterium. Classification (GTDB taxonomy): domain Bacteria; phylum Campylobacterota; class Campylobacteria; order Campylobacterales; family JALSKU01; genus JALSKU01. The sequence continues at coordinate 90,591 of JALUBK010000026.1, read as the reverse complement.
ATTTTTAAAGCTTTGTCTAAAATATTTGATTTGCCATAAAAATAATTGTCATTTTTATTTTTTATTTTTTTTATTTTTTTTATTTTTTGTTGTATTTTAGCACTTCTTTGTATAGCATTTACTAAAGTGTCCACATCAAAAGGTTTGGTCAAAAAATCTTTAACCCCCAATCTTAAAGCATCTATAGCACGGTTTAAAGTTGCATTTCCTGTGATTACTATAACTTCATATTTTCCATTTAATTTTTCAATAAATTCAATACCATCCATTCCAGGCATATTTATATCTGTTATAATTAAGTCAAAACTATCATCAATTTTTTTTAAAGCTTCTTTTGCATTTTTGAAGGTTGTGATATTAAATTCTTTATATTCTTCTAATGATAATTCTAAAGATTTTCTCATATTTATATCATCTTCAACGATGGCTATTTTCACATTAACTCCAATTACTTACTATTAAAGATGCTAATAATAGCAAAATCATGATTAAAATTCACTGTAAATCTTATAGGTATTGTTTTGATAGTTATATAAGAATATGAGTTTTGATTATTGTTTTCATAAAAAGAGTTTATCTTTTTTTCTTTTTTTTGAAAGCATTGTATCAATTTGTTTTCATTTCTTCTTAAATATGAAATAATTTTTTCTTTTTTTTTCTTTTTTTTCTTTATTATGCAAAGTTTTTTTCTTTTTGATTTTGTTAATACCATTGCTTTGGAAATATAAATATCATCACAAACAACCATTTCATTTTTAACACTGAATTTATGAGAAAATATAAATTCAGTGTCGCTAAAAAGTAATGTAGAGAAAAATATTAGTAAGAAAAAATTCTTTTCCAAGTTTTACTGTCTATTTTAAGTTCCATTTTTACTCTGTAAAGCCCATTTTTAAAAGATGTATCTACAATATAAGCATCTTTAATCAATCCGTTTACTTGAGTTATAATTTTAGAATCTTTTAATGCTGCATCTTCAACAGTATCTTTTGCATTAATTTTTACACCATATAATTTTGCACCAAGTTGTCTGTAGGCATCCGCAACTGCTGCTCTTTTTGCTAAAGCTATAGCTTGTGCCGGTGATATTGTATTTCTCGGAGCAATACCTTCTCCTGTTACAATAAAATCTTTTACTGGTTCAGAATTTAAAAAAGACAACTCTTTTTCTTTATTTGATATTTTTTTATCAATAATATTTGCTTTTGCTGTTGATTTGCATGTTTTTTTTGTTGAACTTATTTTTGGTTTTGGATTATTGGTAGAAAAAGTGCATCCTGCGAATAATATTCCCAAAAAAATTAATAAGACAATGGACAAATTTTTAATTTTCATATTTTTACCTTTATGCTTTTATTTTAATTAAGCAAAATTTATTCCAAGTTTTTTAAAATCTCATTTGATGTCTCATCTTCAAGAATTTCAATATCAATTTCTTCTTTTGGACATCTTGCTATACTGACTACAAAATCTTCACCTTCTATATTTACTACTTTTACCCCGCTGGTATTTCTTCCTGCTTTTCTGATACTTTTCATATCGACTCTTATCATTTTACCTTTGCTTGTTAAAACCATTAAATCTTTGTTTTCATCAACTATCACAACACCAACTAAATTTTTTGTTTTTGGAGTTAATTTCATAGCGATTACACCTTTTCCACCTCTTTTTTGAAATCTATATTCAGATGCAGTTGTTCTTTTTCCGATGCCCTTTTGGCTAACACTTAAAAGCTCTTCATCATCATTGTATATAATAGTAGCTCCTGTTACAAAATCGTCTTTTTCCTTAAATCTTATACCTGTAACTCCTTTAGCGGTTCTGCCTATTTCTCTGGCATCATTAACATCAAATTTTATACACATTCCTTTTATGGTAATTATAAAAAGATATTTTGCTTGATTTGTTACTATTTTTGCTGTTACAAGTTCATCATCTTCATTTAATGTTATGGCTCTTACACCAACACTTCTGATATTGCTAAATTCGCTTAATTTTGTTCTTTTTACCAACCCTTTTTTTGTAAAAAATGCTAAAGATTTATTTTCATCAAAATCAGTAGTTGTGATAATTTCCATTATCTTTTCATCAGCTTGTAAATTTAAAAGATTAACAACTGCTTTTCCTTTTGCGGTTCTGCTTCCTTCAGGTATTTTATAAACTTTTAACCAGTATAACTGCCCACGGTCAGTAACAAACATTAAAGTATCATGAGTATTTGAAACAAAAAAGCTTTCTATAAAGTCATCATCATGAGTAGTTAATGCAGTTTTTCCTTTTCCGCCTCTTTTTTGTTGTTCATATTGTTTAAGTGGCACTCTTTTTACATATCCTCTATGTGTAATAGTTACCACCATAGGTTCATTTGGAATTAAATCTTCTATATCTATTTCACCATAATCTTCTACTATGTCAGTCAGTCTAGGAGAATTAAATTTTTCTTTTACTTCTATAAGTTCTTCTTTGATTAGTTTATTAAGTAAATCTTCACTTTTTAAAATTGCACTCAATCTTTCTATCTCTTTAAGCAGGGCATTTAATTCATTTTCTATTTTTTCTCTTTCAAGACCAGTTAATCTTTGGAGCTTCATGTCCAAAATAGCACCTGCTTGGATTTCACTTAAAGAAAAATTTTCAATCAATGAAAGTTTGGCACTTTTTGCATCTTCGCTTTTTTTGATAATTGCGATAATGGCATCTATGTTATCTAATGCTATTTTCAAGCCTTCTAAGATGTGTGCTCTTGCTTTTGCTTTTTCAAGTTCATAAATAGTTCTTCTTATTAAAACTGTTTTTCTATGTTTTAAAAAAAGTTGTAAAATTTCTAAAAGGTTGAATACTTTTGGTTCTTTATTTTCGATAGCCAATAAAATGATACCAAAAGTAACTTCAAGTGTTGAAGATTTATAAAGATTGTTAAGAATAATTTCACTCATTGCATCTCTTTTTAATTCTATAACAACTCTAATTCCATCTCTATCGCTTTCGTCTCTAATTCCAGAAATTCCATCTATTTGTTTATCTTTAACTAGTGATGCAACTTGTTCGATAAATCTTGATTTATTTACTTGATATGGAAATTCATCTATGACTATTGTGTCTTTTTGTCCATTTTTTTCTATATGTGTTTTTGCTCGTATTTTTATGCGACCTCTGCCAGTATTGTAAGCATCAATAATGCCTCTTTTGCCAAATATAATACCACCTGTTGGAAAATCGGGAGCTTTTATAAAATTTATTAAATCAGAAATTTGACAATCAGAATTATCTATAAGATACAAAAGAGCATCTATAACTTCGCCGAGATTGTGAGGAGGAATATTGGTTGCCATTCCTACTGCAATTCCGCTTGAGCCGTTGATAAGCAGATTTGGAATTCGACTAGGAAGAACATCTGGCTCACTCATACTTTCGTCATAGTTTGGAATAAAATCAACTGTCTCTTTGTCAATATCTTTTAAAAGTTCTTCGCTTAAAGCAGTCATTCTAGCTTCAGTATATCTCATGGCTGCCGCATTATCTCCGTCTATTGAGCCAAAGTTTCCTTGCCCATCGATAAGTGGCAATCTCATAGAAAAAGGTTGAGCCATTCTTACAAGTGCATCATAAACTGCATTATCTCCATGTGGATGATATTTACCTATAACATCACCGACAATTCTGGCAGATTTTTTATATGATGATCTTGAAGTTAAATTTAATTCGCTCATCGCATAGAGTATTCTTCTGTGCACTGGCTTAAGTCCATCTCTGGCATCAGGAAGAGCACGACCTATGATAACACTCATGGAATAATCAAGGTAACTTGTTTTTATAGAATCTTCTATATTTATATCTTTTATATCTTGGCTTTGTTCAAAAATATTGCTCATTACAACCCTTTATTATAATATCCTGTATTTATTTTATCTAAAAAATACATAACTTATGCTTAATTTTATTCTCTGGCATCGGCTAATGTTAATGCGAAAAGAACATTGACTCCGTTTTTTTCCAAAGTTTCTTTTGCTTCTTTGATGGTTGTTCCAGTTGTTATAATATCATCAATTATAATAGCATCTATATTTGATTTATAAGTATAATAAAAATTTCTTGGATTTGTTTGTCTATATTGGAGTGATTTGCCTGAATAATTTATCTTGTTTTTGGCTCTTAAAACAGAATGAACAGGTGCTATATAATTTGATTTTAATTGTTTATTTAAAATAGCAGTATGAGAATATGCATTTTTCACATTATCATCACAAACAAAAGAGTATATCTTATCTGTCCAAGTAAAATTATTTGCAAATTTTTTAAAACTCTCTTTTGCTAAAATATTATAGATAAAATATCCTATAAATTTATGCTTTGTGTGCAATAAATGTTTTATAGAACTGTATTTGTAAAAACTAAAAACATCAAAATTTTCTTCTATCTTTCTTTTATATAAAGAAGGTTTTAAAAACTCTTTTTTGCAATTTTTGCATATATGAGAAAAAGATAAATTTCCACAAATCAAACAATACATCAATCAATTTTTAAAACACTCAAAAAAGCTTCTTGCGGAAGTTGGACTTTGCCTATGGCTTTCATTCTTTTTTTACCGGCTTTTTGTTTTTCGAGCAATTTTCTTTTTCTGGTTATATCTCCACCATAACATTTTGCTGTTACATTTTTGCCCATTGATTTTACTGTTTCTCTTGCTATAATTTTATTTCCAATACTGGCTTGTATGGCTACTTCAAAAAGTTGTCTCGGAACTAATTCTTTCATTGTTTTTACAAGTTCTCGCCCTTTTGATGTGGCTTTATCTTTTGGAACTATGTTAGAAAGTGCATCTACAGTTTCACCCGCTACTCTAACATCAAGTTTTACCAAATCTCCCTCTTTATAACCGATAGGTTCATAATCAAAACTTGCATACCCTTTTGTAATGGATTTTAATTTATCATAAAAATCCATTACTATTTCATTCATAGGTATTTCATACTCCAAAAGAACTCTGTCTGTGGTAATATAATCCATATTTTTTTGAATACCTCTTTTGTTGTTTAAAAGAGTGATAATATTTCCCAAAAATTCATTCGGAGTAACAATAGTAGCTTTTACATAAGGTTCATATATGCTTTCTATTTCGTTAATTGGCGGAAGTTCGCTGGGATTTTGTATCTCTATGCTGGTGTTGTCAGTTTTATTTATTTTGTAAGTAACAGTAGGAGCAGTGGCTATAAGATCTATATTGAATTCTCTCTCTAATCTTTCTTTGATTACTTCCATGTGCAAAAGCCCTAAAAATCCAACTCTAAAACCAAAGCCTAAAGCAGTTGATGTCTCAGGCTCGTAAGAGATGCTTGAATCATTAAGTTTCAATTTATTTAAAGCATCTCTTAAATCTTCAAATTTATCTGTTTCTATGGGGTAAATTCCTGCAAATACAAAAGCTTTGGCTTCTTGAAATCCTTGTATAGGTTCAGCCAAAGGATTTTTGACATTAGTGATAGTATCTCCTACTTTTATATCTCCAACATTTTTTAAACCTAAGCTAACTATTCCTATTTCGCCTGTTTTTATACTGTTTGTTTCTATTTGTTTTAATGGATGAGGGTATTTTAAAGAAAGAACTTCGTGTTTTTTCCCAGTTCCCATAACAAGTATGTTGTCGCCTTTTTTGATTTCTCCGTCAAAAATTCTTACAAGAGCTAAAGCACCTAAATAACTATCAAACCAACTATCATAAATCAAAGCTTTTAATGGTTTTTTTGGGTCTCCATTTGGAGCAGGAATTTTTTCAACAATTACTTTTAAAAGTTCTTTTATCCCTAGGCCACTTTTGGCACTGACTTCAAGAGCTTCTGCACAATCAAGTCCAATAGTATGCTCTATTTCATTTTTGACTTTATCAGGATCAGCAGCAGGAAGGTCTATTTTATTTATAACAGGTATAATCTCAAGGTCATGCTCTAATGCTACATAAATATTTGCTATTGTTTGTGCCTCAACTCCTTGTGAAGCATCTACAACAAGCAAAGCTCCTTCGCAAGAACCCAAAGATTTACTGACTTCATAAGAAAAATCAACATGACCTGGTGTATCTATAAGATTTAAAATATATTTTTCACCGTTAAGCTCATAATTTAGTCTGACTGATTGAGCTTTTATAGTGATGCCTCTTTCTTTTTCTATATCCATAGTATCCATTACTTGAGAACTCATTTTTCTTTCACTGATACCATTGCATTCGCTTATAAGCTTATCCGCTAATGTGCTTTTCCCATGATCAATATGTGCTATAATAGAAAAATTTCGAATATTTTTTTGCATTAAACAAATAATCCGTTTACACTTTCATTATGATAAACTCTTCTAATAACTTCTGAAAAAAGAGGTGCAACGCTAAGGACGGTAATCTTATCGCTTTTTTGTTTCAAAGGTATAGTATCTGAAACAATCAATTCATCTAAAACGCTAGAATCTATTCTTTTGTAAGCTGGCCCACTAAGCACTGCATGAGTGCAACAAGCCATAACACTTGATGCACCTTTTTCTTTTAAGACAGCAGCTCCTTTTGTAATAGTTCCGGCAGTATCTATCATATCATCAACTAAAATTATATCTTTTCCTTCTACATCACCAATAATATTCATAACTTCACAAACATTTGCTTTTTCTCGTCTTTTATCAATTATAACCATATCAACACCTAATTTATTGGCAAATGCTCTAGCTCTTGCAACTCCTCCTATATCTGGACTTGCTATGACTGGATTTTTGAGATTTTTTCTTTTTACATAATCTAAAAAAATAATATTTCCATATAAATTATCTACAGGAATATCAAAAAATCCTTGAATCTGACCTGCATGCAAATCTATGGTAACTACTCTGTCAATCCCTGCGGTTTCTAAAAGATTTGCAACCAGTTTTGCACTAATTGGAACTCTAGGAGCTGCTTTTCTATCTTGTCTTGCATATCCAAAATATGGCATTATGGCTGTAATTGAGTTGGCTGAACTTCGTCTAAGAGCATCTGTCATGATAAGAATTTCCATCAGAGTATCATTTGCAGGTGCGCAAGTAGGCTGAATAATAAAAACATCTTTACCTCTAACACTTTCGCTGATTTGAACACCTATTTCACCATCGCTAAATCTTCTGATGGTGGCATCAGAAAGTGGTAAAGTTAAATTTTTAGCAACTTTTTTTGCGAACTCTTCATTGGCAGTTCCGGAAAAAACTTTATATCCTCTCATATTCATGATCCTTAAAAATTAAATAATGTATTTTATAAAAAATCTACTTAAAACTATATTTTAAATTTCATTTTTTTATTAAAAACTTAAATTTACTTTCCATGTGTATCGCTTCATCGCTTCCATAAACAATAATATCTCTATCTACTTTGATGAATTTATCATCTATTTTATTAGGATATTGAACATGATTTAATATATGTTTGATAGTGTTTAATCTAGCTCTTTTTTTATTATCACTTTTTACAACTGTCCATGGTGCTTCTTTTGTGTGAGTAGAGCTTAACATCATAAATTTTGCCAAAGTATATTTATCCCAAAGTTTTTGTGATTCTTTATCAACCGGAGATAATTTGTATTGTTTGAGTGGATCTGTTTCTCTTGATTTGAATCTTTTTGCTTGTTCTTTTTTGGAAACTGAAAAATAAAATTTAAATAATTGTATTCCTTCTTCAACTATCATTTTTTCAAATTCTGGAGTATCTCTCAAAAATTTATGGTGTTGTCTTTCTGTGCAAAAACCCATAACTGGTTCGACCATAGCTCTGTTATACCAACTTCTGTCAAATAAAACTATTTCTCCTGCACTTGGCAAATGTGTAACATATCTTTGAAAATACCATTGGCTTTTCTCTTTTTCATTAGGTTTTTCAAGAGCTACTACTCTAGCTCCTCTTGGATTTAAATGCTCTGTTATTCTTTTTATTGTTCCACCTTTTCCCGCTGCATCTCTTCCTTCAAAAATTAATAATATTTTAAGTCCTTTATTTTTTACATGGTTTTGGAATTTTAAAAGTTCTATTTGTAAAGTTTTCAATTCTTTTTCATATTCCAAAGTTTCTTTTTTTATCCATATTTGAACTTTTTCCGCTTTTTTACTTTTAGCACTCATTTTAACTCCTTTTTTCCTTATTATACCATATTATACCATATTAACATTATAACTTATCTCTTGTTTAAATTTATATTTTTTTATCTCTATAATAGATAAATTTTTTATTTCCATATTTATTAAATCTGAGAAATTTTGAATATTATTTTTGGCAATTTGTCTTAAAACTATCCCTCTGTATGCTTTTACCCAATGGCTTACAACTTTTCCATTTTTGATAAATTTCATTGTTGTATATGGTTTATTGATTTTATAAAATTTTTCATAAAAACCAGCTCTTAAATCCAAAATATCATCATTTTTTAAATAATCATCCAAAGCATCTGTAAAATATTTATGATAAAATTTTTCTATTATAAAATCTCCTATTTTTTCATTTTGTTTCAATTTATATTCTGGTATTCCATTATCTCCAGCAAGAATTGGTCCAAATAAATTTGAAAAAATTATTACATTTTTATCTATATAATTTTTTTCTTTTGTATTTAATGAAAAATATTTCAAATAATCATAAGCAACACCAGCATATCTTTCAATAACTTTCATAATTTTTTTCTCAAGCAAATTGCCTTTATAATAATCAACAATAGTTTGCTTTTTTGTGCCAAAAAGTTTTGCAAGTTGCAAATCCGTAGAAGTATCAATGAAATTTTGATATTTTTGAACAGCGAACATTCTTTTTTCAAAAAGATTAGGAAATATAAAACTATTCTTATCCAATTTTATATTTTTACCACCTTTTGTTTTTGCTTCACTGGGGGAAAAAAGAATTTTCATGCTAAACTCCAATATAAATTTCATAATTATAACAAAATATTTTATAAATTATGTTTTGCTATTGACATTGTTTGAAAAATAAAGTATAATTTCACCTCAATTTTTAAGTAGATGCTGGTGTAGCTCAGTTGGTAGAGCACCTGATTTGTAATCAGGCGGTCGGTGGTTCAAGTCCTCTCACCAGCTCCATTTTTAAATTAGACAGTGATTGACCAGATATAATATAAATATAAGTGGTGAGATACTCAAGTGGCCAACGAGGGCAGACTGTAAATCTGCTGGTTTTCACCTTCGGAGGTTCGAATCCTCCTCTCACCACCACTTATGATGCGGGAGTAGCTCAGTTGGCTAGAGCATCAGCCTTCCAAGCTGAGGGTCGCCGGTTCGAGCCCGGTTTCCCGCTCCATATTAAAAAAACTGGGAGCTGTTGTAAGAATTTATAAAATTTCGAAATATTCTTCAACTAATACTCCATCTTTTTTTATTATTTATGTTATAATTGGTTTGTAGTTATATGAGGATTGCTCATATGGCTCAGAGGTAGAGCACTTCCTTGGTAAGGAAGAGGTCGAGGGTTCAAGTCCCTCTATGAGCTCCATTAAAAGAGAAAAATAAAAAGTTTCGGCCGAAGCTTTTAACTTGCATTCTATGCCAAGATGTAAGTAAAAACAAAAATTATCCACGGAGGAAAAAATGGCAAAAGAAAAATACAACAGAACAAAACCACATGTCAATATAGGAACTATTGGTCATGTTGATCATGGTAAAACAACACTTACTGCTGCAATTTCAGCGGTTCTTGCTGAAAAAGGTCTTGCTGAGAAAAAAGATTTTAATCAAATAGACAATGCTCCGGAAGAGAAAGAAAGAGGTATAACTATCGCTACTTCTCATATAGAATATGAAACAGACACAAGACATTATGCCCATGTTGACTGCCCAGGTCATGCTGATTATGTTAAAAATATGATTACAGGTGCGGCTCAAATGGATGGTGCTATTTTGGTTGTTAGTGCAGCTGATGGTCCTATGCCTCAAACTAGAGAGCATATATTGCTTTCAAGACAAGTAGGTGTTCCTTTTATAGTAGTTTTTATGAATAAAGCTGATATGGTTGATGATGAAGAATTGCTTGAATTGGTTGAAATGGAAATAAGAGAATTATTAGATGAATATCAATTTCCAGGAGATGATACTCCTATTGTAGCTGGTTCAGCTTTGAAAGCTTTAGAAGAAGCTAAAGCCGGTAATATCGGTGAATGGAGCGAAAAAATACTTGAACTTATGAAAGCAGTTGATGATTATATTCCACTTCCAGAAAGAGATACAGATAAGCCTTTCTTGATGCCAGTTGAAGATGTTTTCTCAATCTCAGGAAGAGGAACAGTTGTAACAGGTAGAATAGAAAGAGGTGTTGTAAAAGTTGGTGATGAAGTTGAAATAGTAGGTATCAAAGATACTCAAAAAACAGTTGTAACTGGTGTTGAAATGTTTAGAAAAGAGTTAGACCAAGGTGTTGCTGGCGATAACTGTGGTGTGCTTTTAAGAGGAACAAAAAAAGAAGATGTTGAAAGAGGTATGGTTCTTTGTAAGCCTGGTTCAATAACTCCTCATACTACTTTTGAAGCTGAAGTTTATATTTTAACAAAAGAAGAGGGTGGAAGACATACTCCTTTCTTTAATAATTATAGACCACAATTTTATGTTAGAACAACTGATGTTACAGGTTCAATTACATTGCCAGAAGGCACTGAAATGGTTATGCCTGGAGATAATGTAAAAATTACTGTTGAATTAATTGCACCAGTTGCATTAGAAGAAGGAACAAGATTCGCTATCAGAGAAGGTGGTAGAACTGTTGGTGCTGGTGTCGTTTCAAAAATAATAAAATAAATAAAATCAATAGGAGCAATTAAACTGCTCCTATTTTTGTAAGGATAGTTTATGAGAATTAAAATAGGTCTTAAATGTAGCGAGTGTGGTGATATAAACTATACAACTACAAAAAATAATAAAACTCATACTGAAAAATTTGAAGTGAAAAAATATAGTCCTAGACTTAAAAAACACACAATTCATAAAGAAGTTAAATTAAAAAGTTAAATGTTTTTAGCTTTTAGCTTTAAGCTTTAAGCTAAATATAGGGTAGTAGCTCTAATGGTAGAGCGCCGGATTCCAAATCCGATGGTTGGGGGTTCGAGTCCCTCCTGCCCTGCCACTAAAAATGTTTGATATTGAAAAATATACAAATTTTTCAATCTTGCCGGAAGGCAAAGCTAGAAGATAGAATTTGATTTAAGCTTTGTTTTGGTAAAAGGAGAAAGTAAATGAATAAAATAGTTAGTTATATAGAATATTCTAAAGCCGAATTGACAAAAGTTATTTTTCCTACTAAGGAACAAGTTAGAAATGCTTTTGTATCAGTTATTATAGTTGTTACAGTTGTATCTCTCTTTTTGGCACTTATAGATTTAATTATGTCATTTACTTTATCTACTATAATATAAGGTCAAAATATGTCACTTAAATGGTATGCAATACAAACATACGCAGGTAGCGAACAAAGTGTTAAAGAAGCTATCAAAAATATAGCTGAGCAATTTGGTATAGAAGATAAATTAGGAAATGTTGTTGTTCCTACTGAAGATATTATTGAGATAAAAAATGGAAAAAAGAAAATAACTGAAAGAAGTTTATATTCAGGTTATGTTTTTGCTCAAATTGATTTAGATACAAATTTTTGGCAAAAAATACAAGCTCTTCCAAGAGTAAGTAGATTTATCGGTGAATCTAAAAGACCTACTCCATTGAATGATAAAGATGTAGAATCAATTTTAGAAAAAGCAAACAAAAAAGGCGAACCAAGACCAAAAGTATCTTTCGATGAAGGTGAAAATGTTAGAATTATAGAAGGACCTTTTGCTAATTTTATAGGTATAGTTGAAGAGTATGACATGGAACATGGAAAACTAAAACTTAATGTATCTATTTTTGGCAGAAGCACTCCTGTTGAAATACTATATTCACAAGTTGAAAAGATAGTGTAAAACCGTAATAAAAGGCAAACTGCTTTGCCTTTTATAGGTTTTACTGTGAGCTATCATGTGTGAATCCTAAAATCAAGGATTTTAGTGATGAAC
>JALUBK010000026.1:14480-78450 GCA_027044945.1 Campylobacterales bacterium | reverse complement strand
AATACTATATTCACAAGTTGAAAAGATAGTGTAAAACCGTAATAAAAGGCAAACTGCTTTGCCTTTTATAGGTTTTACTGTGAGCTATCATGTGTGAATCCTAAAATCAAGGATTTTAGTGATGAACGCGAGAGCGAACTGTAACCTTGAAGAAAATCGTAGCGAGCGAAGCGAGGTAGATTTTCGGTTTTCTCAACGAAAGTTGAGATTAAATCAACGAAAGTTGAGATAACTTTAGCAGAAGTTAAAAAAAGTTAATTAAAGTTGAAATTTTTTCAACAAAAATTAAGGTAAATATTTATATACAAATTAATAGTAAAGGAATGAAATGGCTAAAAAAGTTATAGGTGAAATTAAGCTTCAAATAGCTGCCGGTAAAGCAAATCCATCACCTCCAGTTGGACCGGCTTTGGGTCAAAAAGGTGTTAATATAATGGAATTTTGTAAAGCTTTCAATGAAAAAACAAAAGATATGATGGGCTTTAAAATACCTGTAATAATAACTGTTTATGCAGATAGAAGTTTTACATTTATTACAAAACAACCACCAGCTTCTGATTTGATTAAAAAAGCTGCAAATATTAAAAAAGGTAGCGATAATCCTTTGAAAAATAAAATTGCAAAATTAACAAGAGCTCAAATTGAAGAAATTGTTGCTAAAAAAATTGCGGATTTGAATACAAAAGATATTACTGCAGCTTCAAAAATTATTGAAGGTAGTGCTAGAAGTATGGGTATAGAAATAGCTGAATAAAAACCTTAACCACAAGGAAAAATGTGGTAGCAAAAAATATGCGGAGATAATAATGGGAAAAAAGATTTCAAAAAGATTTGAAGAATTATATAAAAGATTTGATAAAAATAGTAGGTATACAAAAAATGAAGCTATAGATGTTTTAAAAAACTTAGCTTCTGCAAAATTTGATGAAACAATAGAAGTCGCATTAAAATTAAATGTAGATCCAAGACATGCTGATCAAATGGTTAGAGGTTCTGTCGTTCTTCCTGCTGGGACAGGTAAAAGCGTTCGAGTTGCCGTTGTTGCAAAAGATGCAAAAGCCGATGAAGCAAAAGAAGCAGGTGCAGAAATTGTTGGAGCTGATGATTTGATATCTGATATCCAAGCAGGAAAAATTGATTTTGATGTTTTAATAGCTACTCCAAACATGATGGGATTGGTTGGTAAAGTAGGTAGAACATTGGGGCCAAAAGGTTTGATGCCAAATCCAAAAACTGGAACAGTAACTATGGATGTAGCTCAAGCAGTTAAAAATGCAAAAGGTGGTCAAGTTAATTTTAGAGTTGATAAACAAGGAAATATTCAAGCAGGAATAGGTAAAATAAGTTTTTCAAAAGAACAAATAGATCAAAATTTAACAACTTTTGTTCAAGCTATAAATAAACATAAACCTGCTAGTTCAAAAGGTAGATATATTAAAAATGCAACTCTTTCACTTACAATGAGTCCATCTGTTGTGTTAGATGTTTTAGAATTGATGGATATAAAATAAAATTAAATCTTAAAACTGAAGACAGCAGGTAGGGATACTCCTTATCCCTTTAAATCCCGCCGAAGTTTGATGTTTTGAAAGGAGAATAAATGCTAAGAAAAGAAAAAAGTGCAATTATAGATTTTCTTACCGATGAGTTTAAATCGTCAAATGGTTTAGTAATTTGTGGTTTTAGCAAATTGACTCATAGGCAACTTGAAAGTTTGAGAGAATATGCCAATGAAAATGATAGTAAAGTTAAAGTAGTAAAAAATACTTTTGCTAAAATTGCTGTCAAAAATGCTGGTCTCGAAGAACTTAATATTGTTGAAAACAATATTGCAATATGGTCTGAAGATCAAATATCTGCTTGTAGGGTTGCTGAAAAATTTGCTAGTGCTAATAAAGATAAATTTTTTATTAAAACTGGTTATATTGAAGGTAAAACAGTTGATATTGCTACTATTAATGCAATGGCTAAACTTCCAGGAAGAGATGAGCTTATCGGCATGTTGCTTTCTGTTTGGACAGCACCTGTTAGAAATTTTGTTACTGGTCTTGATAACCTTAGAGCTAAATTAGAAGTTGAAGCGGCTTAAGCTTTAAATTATTGATTTATAAAAAATATTTTAAAAAAATAAAAGGAATGAAAATGGCAATTACTAAAGAAGATGTATTAGAATATATATCAAATCTTAATGTTTTAGAGCTTTCTGAGCTTGTAAAAGAATTTGAAGAAAAATTTGGTGTTTCAGCTCAACCAACAGTTGTAGCTGGTGCTGGTGCAGCTGCTGAGAGTGCGGCTGAAGAAAAAACAGAATTTGATGTAATTTTAACTGCAGCAGGGGATAAAAAAATTAATGCTATTAAAGTAGTTAGAGCAATTACAGGTTTAGGTTTAAAAGATGCAAAAGCAGCAGTTGAAGAAGTTCCTACAACTTTAAAAGAAGGAATTAGTAAAGATGATGCAGAAGCAATAAAAAAACAGCTTGAAGAAGCTGGTGCAAGTGCTGAAATTAAGTAAAATAAGGTAGAAGGAAAAGGTAGAAGGAATTAAAATATTAGTTTTATAACCGACCTTCTTCCTTGTCTTTCTCAAATCTCCTTCCATTTATCACAATGTGATAAAAAAACTACTATGAGGTAGAATTCATGTCAAACAACATTCAAGCAGGAAATAGACTTAGAGTTGATTTTTCCAAAATACAAAAAAATATAGATGTTCCAAATCTACTACAACTGCAAAAAAAAAGTTTTGAGTATTTTTTAAATGTAAATAATAGCGATAATAGTGGAATTGAAAAAGTTTTTAAATCAATTTTTCCAATTCAAGATCCACAAAATAGATTGACTTTAGAATATGTTAGTTGTGAATTAGATAAACCAAAATACTCAGTAAAAGAATGTATAGATAGAGGTTTAACATATTCAACAAATTTGAAAATGAATATAAGACTTATCCTTTGGGATAAAGATGAAAAAACTGGTGAAAAAAAAGGTGTCAAAGACATAAAAGAACAAGCAATATATATTAGAGAAATTCCTTTAATGATAGATAGAGTTTCTTTTATTGTAAATGGAGTTGAAAGAGTTGTTGTAAATCAATTACATAGAAGTCCAGGAGTTATTTTTAAAGAAGAAGAAAGTTCAACTGCTTCTAATAAATTAATTTATACTTCTCAAATTATACCAGATCGTGGATCATGGCTCTATTTTGAGTATGACGCAAAAGATATTTTATATGTTAGAATAAATAAAAGAAGAAAAGTTCCGATAACGATACTTTTCAGAGCATTAGGATATAGCAAACAAGATATATTAAAACTATTTTATCCTATTCAAAAAATAATAATAAAAGATAACAAATTTTTAATAAAATTTAACCCTTCTGATTTTTTAGGAAGAGTAGAGTTTGATTTATATGATGAAAATGGAAACCTTTTAATAAAAGAGGGTAAAAGATTAACAAAGAAAAAAGCTGAAAAACTTCAAAAGGAAGGTTTAGAGTGGATTGAATATCCAACTGGAATATTAATAAATAGATTTTTATCTTCTCCTGTTATTGACAATGAAAGTGGTGAAATACTTTATGATACATTAACTCAGCTTGATGAAAATAAAATGTTAAAACTTATTGAAACAGGATGTAAAGAGATTGAAATAGCAAATGATTTGGCAAGTGGTGTCGACGAAGCTGTTATCAATTCATTTTTAGCTGATTTTGAAACTTTAAAACTTTTAAAACAAACTGAGGGAATAGAAGATGAGAATGATCTTTCTTGCATAAGAATTCATAAAGTTATGAGACCGGGAGAGCCAGTAACAAAAGAAGCTGCAAAAGATTTTGTGGATTCTCTTTTCTTTAATATTGAAAGATACGATTTGACAAAAGTAGGTCGTATGAAAATGAATCACAAATTGAATTTGAATGTTCCTGATTATGTTACAGTTTTAACAAATGAAGATATTATTCAAACAGCTAAATATTTAATAAAAGTTAAAAATGGACAGGGACATATAGATGATAGAGATCATTTAGGAAATAGAAGAATTAGAGCTATTGGCGAACTTTTAGCAAATGAATTGCATACTGGTTTGATTAGAATGCAAAAAGCTATTAAAGATAAATTTGCTACACTTAGTGGAAATATTGAAGATATAATGCCTTATGATTTGATAAATTCTAAAATGATAACAAATTCTATTATGGAATTTTTTACAGGTGGGCAACTTTCACAATTTATGGACCAAACAAATCCTTTAAGCGAAATAACACATAAAAGAAGATTGTCTGCTCTTGGAGTTGGAGGGCTTGTTAAAGAAAGAGCGGGATTTGAAGTTCGTGATGTTCATCCTACTCATTATGGTAGAATTTGTCCTATTGAAACTCCTGAAGGTCAAAATATTGGTCTTATAAACACTTTAGCTACATATGCAAAAGTTAATGATTTGGGTTTTATAGAAGCTCCATATAGAATTGTAAAAGATGCTAAAGTAACAGATGAAGTAAAATATATTACGGCAACTCAAGAGGAAGGTTTAACTATTGCTCCTGCTTCAACTCAATTGGATGAAAATGGAAATATTGTTGAAGAGTTGATAGAAGTTAGAAAAGATGGTGAAATTATTTTGGCACCTAAAGAAAGTGTTGATCTTATCGACTTAGCTTCTGTAATGGTTACTGGTGTTGCTGCTAGTTTGATTCCGTTTTTAGAGCATGATGATGCGAACAGGGCTTTGATGGGTTCAAACATGCAAAGACAAGGTGTTCCTCTTCTTCAAAACCATGCACCTATGGTTGGAACTGGAGTTGAAAAAATAGTTGCAAGAGATTCTTGGGCTACAATTAAAGCAAAAAGAGATGGTATTGTAGAAAAAGTAGATGCTAAAAATATTTATATTCTTGGAGAAAATGATAAAGGTGCTTATATAGATCATTATACAATGGAAAAAAATATAAGAACCAATCAAAATACATCTTATACTCAATATCCTATAGTTAAAAAAGATCAAGTAGTTAAAGCTGGTCAAGTAATAGCCGATGGTCCAAATATGGATATGGGCGAATTGGCTATTGGTAAAAATGTTATGGTTGCTTTTATACCTTGGAATGGATATAACTACGAAGATGCAATCGTTATTAATGAAAAACTTATAAGAGAAGATACATTTACAAGTGTTCATGTGTATGAGCATGACATTGAAGCCAGAGAACTTAAAGATGGAACTGAAGAGATAACGAGAGATATTCCAAATGTAAAAGAAGAAGATTTGGCTCATCTTGATGAAAGTGGAATTGTTAAAATAGGAACATATATAAAACCGGGAATGATTCTTGTTGGAAAAATAAGTCCAAAAGGCGAAATAAAACCAACTCCTGAAGAAAGACTTTTAAGGGCTATCTTTGGAGAAAAAGCTGGACATGTTGTAAATAAATCTCTTTATGCAAAATCTTCAACTGAGGGTGTTGTAATAGATGTAAAAATATTTACAAAAAAAGGATATGATAAAGATCCAAGAGCTACAAAAGCTTATGAAGCAGAGAAAAAGAAATTAGATAGAGAACATTTGGATAAGTTATTGATGCTTGACCGCGAAGAGATATTAAAAATCAATTCACTTTTGTCAAAAAATATTTTGGAATCAGATGTAAATATTGGTGGCAAAGAATATAAAGCTGGTGATAAAATTAGCAAAGATGATTTAGAAAATATTAATAGATTTACTTTAAACAGTTTGGTTAAATCTTTTTCGCAAGAGATACAAGATTCTTTTAATGACTTAAAAGCATATTTTCAAAATGAAAAGAAAAATTTAAAACAAGAGCATGACAATAAATTACAAATTTTACAAAAAGATGATATTTTACCAAGTGGTGTTGTGAAGCTTGTTAAAGTTTATATTGCAACCAAAAGAAAATTAAAAGTCGGTGATAAAATGGCAGGTCGTCATGGAAATAAAGGTATTGTATCAAATATAGTTCCTGAAGTTGATATGCCATATTTGCCTGATGGAACTCCTGTGGAAGTTTGTTTGAATCCTTTGGGTGTTCCTTCAAGGATGAACATAGGACAAATTTTAGAAGTTCATTTAGGCTTAGCAGGTAAAAAATTGGGCAACCAAATAGAAGAGATTTTCAAAAATAAACAAAATGACTGGATACAACAATTAAAAGAAAAAATGATTTCTATTGCCAGTATTGCAAAATTGATTGATGCTAAAAATTTTGTTGAATCTTTAAGTAATGAAGAACTTTTAGTTTATGCTAGAGACTGGAGTAAAGGTGTCAAGTTTGCAACTCCTATTTTTGAGGGTGTTAATGAAGAAGAGTTCAAAAAACTTTTTGAATTGGCAAAAATAGATTCGGATGGAAAAACAGAATTATATGATGGCAGAACTGGTGAAAAAATGAAAGAAAGAGTCAATGTAGGTTATATGTATATGTTGAAACTTCATCATTTGGTCGATGAAAAAGTTCATGCTAGAAGCACTGGACCATATTCACTTGTTACTCAACAACCAGTTGGTGGTAAAGCTCTTTTTGGTGGTCAAAGATTTGGAGAGATGGAAGTTTGGGCACTTGAAGCTTACGGTGCATCAAATGTTTTAAAAGAGATGTTAACTATTAAATCTGACGATGTTGAAGGAAGAGTTAAAGCATACAAAGCTTTATCAAGAGGTGAAAATGTGCCACAAACAGGAATACCGGAAACATTTTTTGTTTTAACCAACGAGCTAAAATCTTTGGCATTAGATGTTCGTATATATAAAGAGGAAGATGAAAATGAAGAAAATGGTTGAAATAGAGATTAATGAAGAAAATAGACCAAGAGACTTTGATCAATTTCAAGTAAAACTTGCTAGTCCTGAAACTATACTTTCTTGGAGTTATGGAGAAGTTAAAAAGCCTGAAACCATTAATTATAGAACACTAAAACCTGAAAGAGATGGTCTTTTTTGTGCAAAAATTTTTGGTCCTATTAGGGATTATGAATGCTTGTGCGGAAAATATAAAAAGATGAGATACAAAGGCATAAAATGTGAAAAATGTGGTGTTGAAGTAATTAGTTCTAAAGTTAGAAGAAGTAGAATGGGTCATATTTCGCTTGTTACACCTGTTGCTCATATATGGTATGTTAATTCACTTCCAAGTAGGATTGGAACTTTGCTCGGTGTTAAAATGAAAGATTTGGAAAGAGTATTATATTATGAAGCATATATTGTCAAAGAAGCTGGTGATGCTTATTACGATAATGAAAATAAAAAGCCAGTAGCAAAATTTGATGTTTTGAATGAAGAGCAATATCAATCTCTTATGAAGAGATATGATGGAACAGGTTTTGAAGCATATATGGGCGGTGAAGTGATTAGAGATCTTTTGGCTGAACTTGATTTGGTAGACTTGTTAGAAAAACTAAAAGCTGGAATGGAAGCCACAAATTCTGAAGCAAAGAAAAAAACACTTATAAAAAGATTAAAAGTTGCCGAAGCATTTTTAAATAGCGGAAACAGACCTGAATGGATGATGATTACTGTTCTTCCTGTTATGCCACCTGATCTTAGACCGTTAGTTGCTCTTGATGGTGGAAAATTTGCAGTAAGCGATGTAAATGATTTATACAGAAGAGTAATAAACAGAAATAGTAGACTTAAAAGATTGATGGAGCTTGATGCACCTGAGATCATTATAAGGAATGAAAAAAGAATGCTTCAAGAAGCTGTCGATGCTCTTTTTGATAATGGAAGAAGAGCCAATGCTGTTAAAGGTGCAAATAAAAGACCTCTAAAATCTCTTAGTGAGACTATTAAAGGAAAGCAAGGACGATTTAGACAAAATTTACTTGGTAAAAGAGTTGATTTTTCAGGAAGAAGTGTTATTGTTGTTGGACCAACTCTTAAAATGGATCAATGTGGGCTTCCTAAAACCATGGCATTAGAACTTTTTAAGCCACATCTTTTGGCAAAACTTGAAGAAAAAGGTTATTCTACAACTATTAAACAAGCAAAAAGAATGATTGAAGAAAAAACCAATGAAGTATGGGAATGTTTGCAAGAAGTTGTTGATGGTTATCCTATTATGCTTAACCGTGCACCAAGTCTTCATAAATTGTCAATCCAAGCATTTCACCCAGTGCTTATTGATGGAAAAGCTATAAGATTACACCCTCTTGTTTGTGGCGGATTTAATGCTGACTTTGATGGTGATCAAATGGCAGTTCATGTTCCTTTGAGTCAAGAAGCAATAGCAGAATGTAAAATATTGATGTTAAGCAGTATGAATATTTTACTTCCAGCTTCAGGAAAAGCTATCACAGTTCCTACTCAAGATATGATTTTAGGTTCATATTATTTATCTCTTGAAAAAGTGGGTTCAAAAGGAGAAAATAAATTATTTGCAAATATAGATGAAGTAATGATAGCAATAGAAGCTAATATGCTAGATATTCATGCTAAGATAAAAACTGTAGTAAATGGTAAAATTATATTTACAACCGCGGGAAGACTTATTGTAAAATCAATACTTCCTGAATTTGTTCCGGTAGAACTTTGGAATAAAGTTTTAAAAAAGAAAGATATTGCTGAATTGGCTGATTATGTGTTTAAAAAAGGTGGCTATAAAGTAACGGCTTCTTTTTTGGACAAGTTAAAATCACTTGGATTTGAGTATTCTACAAAAACTGGCATATCTATATCTATTGATGACATAAAAACACCTCAGAGCAAATCAAAATACATAAAAGAAGCTAAGAAAAAAGTTATTGAAATTCAAAAACAATTTCAAGCAGGACTTTTAACTGAACAAGAAAGATATAATAAAATTATTGATATTTGGACTGATACAAACAATACTTTAGCAACTGAAATGATGAGACTTGTTAAAAGTGATAAAGATGGTTTTAACTCAATTTATATGATGGCTGATTCAGGAGCTAGAGGTAGTGCAGCACAAATTAGACAACTTTCTGGTATGAGAGGACTTATGGCAAAACCTGATGGAAGTATTATTGAAACTCCTATTGTTTCTAACTTTAAAGAAGGATTGAATGTCCTTGAATATTTTATTTCAACTCATGGAGCTAGAAAAGGTTTGGCTGATACTGCACTAAAAACTGCGAATGCTGGATATTTGACAAGAAAATTGATTGATGTATCTCAAAATGTTAGAGTAACTATGCATGATTGTGGAACACATGAAGGGGTTGAGATAACAGATATAACTTCGAATGGTGATTTGATAGAAAGTTTAGAAGAAAGAGCACTTGGAAGAGTTTTAGCCGAAGATGTAATCGATTCAATTACAAATGAAATTTTATTTAGCGAAGGAACTTTAATAGATGAAGAAAAAGCTAAAAAATTAAAAGAATCGGGAGTTAAATCGGTAGTTATTAGAACACCAATAACTTGTAAAGCACCAAAAGGTGTTTGTGCTAAATGCTATGGCTTAAATCTTGGAGAAGGAAAACTTGTAAAACCAGGTGAAGCAGTGGGTATTATCGCTGCCCAATCTATCGGTGAGCCTGGAACTCAGCTAACTCTTAGAACATTCCATATTGGCGGAACAGCATCAACCGAAGCACAAGATAGACAAATTGTAGCCAAAAAAGAGGGTTTTATAAGATATTACAATCTTAAAACTTATAAAAACAAAGAAAACAAAACTATTGTTGCAAACAGAAGAAATGCAGGTATTTTATTGGTTGAACCGAAAATAAAAGCACTTTTTGATGGTGTCGTTGAAATAACAAATATTCATGACGAAACTAATATTGTTTTAAAAGGCAAAGAAGAAAGTGTTAAATATGTGCTTAGAAAAAAAGATATAGCAAAATCAAATGAATTGGCAGGGGTTAGTGGAAAAGTTGAAGGCAAATTTTTAATTTCATATAAAAATGGGGATAAAATAGTCAAAAATGAAAGTATTGTTGAAGTTATAAAAGAGGGATGGAATGTTCCAAACAGAATACCTTATGCTAGTGAATTAAAAGTAAATGATGGAGAGCCTATTGTTCAAACTATTGTTTCTCCTTCAGATGGGGTTATCAAATATTATAAATTAATTGGTGATTATTTGGATAGATTTAATGAAATAACAAAGGGTCATCAAGTAAATGAAAAAGGTCTTTTTGCTGTTATTGCTGATGATAAGGGTAGGGAAGCCATGAGATTTTATATACCTAGAAATTCTATTTTAAATTTTGAAGATAATTCAAAAATTAACAAAGGAGATAAAATAGCAATTCCTTCAAGCAATGAACAAAAAGTTATTGCTGATTGGGATCCATATTCAAATCCAATTATAGCCGAAGAAAGTGGAATTGTAACATTTGAAGATATACAACCAGGAGTTACTGTCGATGAGCAATTTGATGAACTTACTGGAGAGAGTAGATTGGTTGTTAATGAATACCTGCCAACAGGTGCTAAACCTACTCTTGTTTTAGCTACTGATAAAGGTGAAATTTTAAGATATCAACTTGAACCTAAAACTGCTATATTTGTTAAGCATGAAGAAAAAGTAACACAAGCTGATATATTGGGTAGAACTCCAAAAGCTGTTGCAAAATCAAAAGATATTACTGGTGGTCTTCCAAGAGTTAGTGAGCTTTTTGAAGCAAGACGACCAAAAAATGCTGCAATTATAGCTGAAGTCGATGGAGTTGTAAGATTTGGAAAACCTCTTAGAAATAAAGAGAGAATTATCATAGAAACTCCTGTTGGAAAAACTTATGAGTATCTTGTAAATAAAAATTATCAAATTTTTGTTCATTCTGGTGAATTTGTTCATGCAGGTGAAAAATTGACTGATGGCATTGTTTCCAGTCATGATATCTTAAGAATATTAGGAGAAAAAGCACTTCATACTTATATTATAAGCGAAGTTCAACAGGTATATAGATCTCAGGGTGTTGCAATTAGCGATAAACATATTGAAGTTATTGTGTCTCAAATGTTAAGACAAGTAAAAATAGTTGATAGCGGTAATACTAAACTGATTGCCGGAGAATTAATAAGTAGAAGACATTTTAAAGAAGAAAATGAAAGAATTATTAAAATTGGTGGAGAACCAGCTATCGCAGAACCTGTTCTTTTGGGTGTTACAAGAGCTGCTATCAGCAGTGATTCAGTTATTTCAGCAGCTTCTTTCCAAGAAACTACAAAAGTTTTGACAACAGCAAGTATTGCTGCTGAAGTTGATAATCTTGAAGATTTAAAAGAAAATGTAATTTTAGGAAGAACTATTCCTGTTGGAACAGGATTTTATAAAAATAGAAATTTCAAAATTACTGCAAAATAACAATTTATGCTCCAATAATTATTATTGGAGCATAAAAATTTTAGAAATTAATTAAAATAAAAGCTATAAAAAGATAAAATATTGTCTATTTTTGGAGAATTCCATAAATAAAATTTATAAAAAAAGGAAAAGATGTGCCTACCATCAATCAATTGGTAAAAAGAGAGAGAAAAAGAGTGATTAAAAAATCAAAATCACCTGCACTTGATAAGTGCCCTCAAAGAAGAGGTGTTTGTACAAGAGTTTATACTACAACTCCAAAGAAACCTAACTCGGCTTTAAGAAAAGTCGCAAAAGTTAGATTGACTTCTGGATTTGAAGTTATTAGTTATATAGGTGGCGAAGGTCATAATTTACAAGAACACTCTATAGTTTTAGTTAGAGGCGGTAGGGTAAAAGATTTACCTGGTGTTAAATACCATATTGTTCGAGGTGCCTTAGATGCTGCAGGTGTTGCAAATAGAAAAGTTGCTAGAAGTAAATACGGAACTAAAAAACCAAAATAATTATAGCTAAGACAGGTCAAGTTATTTCATTAGACTTAGACTTGAGTAAATTTTAAAATTGAAGGAAATTAAATGAGAAGAAGAAGAGCACAAGTTAGAGAAGTATTGCCAGATCCAGTTTATAACAACAAAGTAATAACTAAATTTATTAATTCACTTATGAAAGACGGCAAAAAAAGCATTGCTACTAAAATTTTTTATGAAGCACTTGAAATTATTGAAAAAAAAGGTGAAGAAAAAGGTATTGATGTGTTTAATGCGGCGATTGATAATATTAAACCTGTAATGGAAGTTAAAAGTAGAAGAGTAGGCGGTGCTACTTATCAAGTTCCTATAGAGGTAAGACCTGCAAGACAACAATCATTGGCGATTAGATGGCTTATCGCTTATAGCAGAAAAAGAAGTGAAAGAACCATGAAAGATAGACTTGCAAATGAATTATTGGATGCGGCAAACAGTAGAGGTGCCACATATAAGAAAAAAGAAGATACTTACAAAATGGCTGAAGCGAACAAAGCATTTGCCCATTATGCATGGTAATAAAAGGAAAATATAATGGCAAGAAAAACACCCATAGAAAAAGTAAGAAATATAGGTATTGCAGCTCATATTGATGCAGGAAAAACTACAACAACGGAAAGAATATTATTTTATACCGGTATTAGTCATAAAATCGGAGAAGTTCATGATGGTGCAGCTACAATGGACTGGATGGAACAAGAAAAAGAAAGAGGTATTACGATAACAAGTGCGGCAACTACTTGTTTTTGGAAAGATCACCAAATAAATATTATAGATACTCCAGGCCATGTTGATTTTACTATTGAAGTTGAAAGAAGTATGAGAGTTCTTGATGGTGCTGTTGCAGTTTTTTGTGCAGTTGGTGGAGTTCAGCCTCAAAGTGAAACTGTTTGGAGACAAGCAAATAGATATGAAGTTCCAAGAATGGTTTTTGTTAATAAAATGGATAGAGTTGGTGCTAATTTTTATGAAGTTGAAAGACAAATAAAAGAAAGATTAAAAGCCAATCCTGTTCCAATTCAACTTCCAATAGGATCCGAAGATGACTTCAAGGGTGTAGTTGATTTGGTTAAAATGAAAGCTTATGTTTGGGAAGATGAAGCAGCCATGGGATCAAAATATAAAATCGAAGATATTCCAGCCGAACTTCAAGAAAAAGCTAACGAATACAGAGAACAATTGATCGAAGCAGTCTCAGAAACTAGCGATGAATTGATGGAAAAATATCTTGCTGGAGAAGAGTTAAGCACTGAAGAGATAAAAACAGGTATAAAAGCTGGATGTTTGGCTCTTACTTTGGTTCCTATGACTTGCGGAACTGCTTTTAAAAACAAAGGTGTTCAACCACTTCTTGATGCAGTTGTTGATTATATGCCAGCTCCTACTGAAGTTGCACATATAAATGGCGAATATGAAGATGGTAGCACAACTGAAGTAAAATCAACTGATGATGCTCCTTTTGCAGCACTTGCTTTTAAAATTATGACCGATCCTTTTGTTGGACAATTAACTTTTATTAGAGTTTATAGAGGTGTATTGGAAAGTGGAAGTTATGTTTATAATACTACTAAAAACAAAAAAGAGAGAGTTGGAAGACTTCTTAAAATGCACTCAAACAAAAGAGAGGAAATAAAAGAACTTTATGCTGGTGAAATAGGTGCAGTTGTTGGTTTAAAAGATACTCTTACAGGCGATACTCTTGCAGACGAAAAAGATAAAGTTATTTTGGAAAAGATGGATTTTCCTGATCCTGTTATTTCTGTTGCAGTTGAGCCAAAAACAAAAGCTGATCAAGAAAAAATGGGCATAGCTCTTCAAAAACTAGCTCAAGAAGATCCAAGTTTTAGAGTTAAAACTGATGAAGAAAGTGGTCAAACTATTATAAGCGGTATGGGTGAATTGCATCTTGAAATTTTAGTAGACAGAATGCTTAGAGAGTTTAAAGTTGATGCCGAAGTAGGACAACCTCAAGTTGCTTATAGAGAAACATTTAAAGATACTGTTGAACAAGAATATAAATATGCTAAACAAAGTGGTGGTAGAGGACAATATGGTCATGTATTCTTAAAACTTGAACCTATGAAACAAGGAAGTGGATACGAATTTGTTAATGCTATCAAAGGTGGTGTAGTTCCTAAAGAATTTATTCCAGCAGTTGATAAAGGTGCAAAAGAAGCTATGCAAAGTGGTGTATTAGCTGGTTATCCTGTTGAAGATGTTAAAGTAACACTTTATGATGGTAGCTATCATGATGTGGATTCATCTGAAATGGCATTTAAATTGGCAGCTTCCATGTGTTTTAAAGCAGGTGCAAGAAAAGCACATCCTATTATACTTGAACCTATTATGAAAGTGGAAGTAGAAGTTCCTGAAGAATTTATGGGTGATGTTATTGGAGATTTAAACAGAAGAAGAGGTCAAATAAATGCAATGGATGAAAGAGGTGGAAATAAAATAGTTGATGCTTTTGTTCCTCTTGCTGAAATGTTTGGATATTCTACTGATTTGAGAAGTTCAACACAAGGTAGAGCAACTTATTCTATGGAATTTGATCATTATGATGAAGTTCCTAAAAATGTTGCTGAAGAAATAATTAAAAAAAGAAACGGTTAATAAAAAGCGGTAAAATTCAAGAATAGAATTTTACCGTTTAAAAAACTTCTTTAGAATAAACTAAATTTTACATTTTTATAAATTTATAACTTACAATCATTCTATTCATTTTATCTGTAATTATTTTGTTACTAATTGTTACCTTTTTTCTTTTTTCAAAAAATATTAAACAAAATCAATTAAAATATATTAAATAAATGCTATTATAAAATATTAAATAAAAAAGGAGAAAGAATGAAGTTTTTATCAAAGATTGTATTTGCTAGTTTACTGGTGGGAACAATATTTTCATTAAGTGTAAATGCCAACACTTTAAAAGATGTGCAAAAAAGGGGCTATTTGATATGTGGTGTAAATACTGGACTTCCGGGATTTTCATCTGCTGATTCCACTGGAAAATGGAGTGGTATTGATGTTGATGTATGTAGAGCTGTTGCCGCAGCTGTTTTAGGAGATGCTTCTAAAGTTAGATATGTTCCTTTAACAGCAAAAGAAAGATTTACTGCTCTTCAAAGTGGAGAGATAGATATGCTTTCAAGAAACACAACTTGGACAGAAACAAGAGATTCATCTCTTGGCCTTAATTTTGCTGGAGTAAATTTTTATGATGGTCAAGCTTTTATGGTTCACAAATCTCTTGGAGTTAAAAGTGTTTTGGATTTAAATGGTGCATCAATTTGTGTTCAATCGGGAACTACAACAGAGCTTAATCTTGCAAGTTATTTTGCTTCTCATGGAATGACTTATAAATCAGTTTCTTATGACACAACAGCTCAAGTTAGAAATGGATACGAGAGTGGAAGATGTGATGCCATGACATCTGATTCATCTCAACTTCATGCTTTGAGAACTACACTTAAACATCCAAATAATTCTATTATATTGCCTCAAATTATTTCCAAAGAGCCTTTGGGTCCTGTTGTTAGACAAGGTGATGATGTATGGTTTAATATAGTAAAATGGTCTTACAATGCAATGGTTGCTGCAGAAGAAAGAGGAATTACAAGCAAAAATGTTGATAAACTTAGAGCTACTTCAAAAAGTCCTGCAATTCAAAGAATTTTAAGTGTTCAAGGAAGACTTTGTGAAAATTTGCATTTGAAAAAAGGTTGTTTTTATAATATTATTAAACAAGTAGGAAATTATGGTGAATCATATAGAAGAAATGTCGGAATGGGATCCCCTCTTAAAATTAAAAGAGGATTAAATGCACTATGGGAAAATGGTGGTTTACAATATTCTCCTCCGTTCAAATAAAATTTAGTTATAAATTAAAATTTTAGCAGGAATTTTTCCTGCTAAAATATCAAAAAAGGAGTTAAATGCTATCATTTTTGAGAGATAGAAAGATTAGAGGTTATCTATTTCAATTAATTACAATTATTGGTGTAGTTGCTTTTTTGTGGTATATTGGAGTAAATACTTCTCACAATATAGAACAAAGAGGCATAAAAACTGGTTTTGGATTTTTAAATTCTACTGCAGGATTTGGGATAAACGATTCGCCTATACCATATAATCCTTCAGATACTTATGGCAGAGTTTTTTTAGTTGGCTTGTTAAATACACTTATAGTTTCTTTTGTCGCAATAATTTTATCTACAATATTGGGAGTTATTATTGGAGTGTTTAGACTTTCAGAAAATTGGATGATAAAAAAACTTTCGGCTGTGTATATAGAAATATTTAGAAATATACCTATATTATTACAAATACTTTTTTGGTATAATGTAGTTCTTAGATCTTTGCCCTCTCCAAGACATAGTATTGATTTATTTGGAAAAATTTTTATAAATAATCGTGGTGTATATGTTCCAAAACCCACATGGGATGCAACAACTATTTCAATAATAGTATCAATATTTATTATTGTAATTTTTATATTTTTTTTAAATAAATGGGCAAACAAGAGACAAGAATTAACAGGTAAAGAATTTCCTGTTTTGCCAATATCAATAATCTTATTGATTGTCGCTCCTGTAATTGCATATTTTATTGGTGGTGCCAATATGAATTTTTCGTATCCCCACTTAAGAGGTTTTAATTTTCAAGGTGGAAAACAATATTATCCAGAGTTTGTAGCATTAGCTCTTGCAATTTCTGTTTATACTGCAACTTTTATTGCTGAAGCTGTTAGAAGTGGCATAGAAGCTGTTCCTAAAGGACAAAAAGAGGCTGTAGCTTCATTGGGCTTATCCTCTTATCAGTCTCTGAAGCTTGTGATTTTACCTCAAGCAATAAGAATAGCTATTCCTCCTATTATCAACCAATATTTGAATGTAGTAAAAAATTCATCTTTGGCAACTGCCATTGGATATCCAGAATTAGTTACTGTTTTTGCAGGAACAACTCTAAATCAAACTGGTCAAGCTATAGAGATTATTTCTATAACAATGCTTGTTTATTTGATAATTAGTTTGCTTGTATCTGCAATATTAAATTGGATAAACTTTAAAATGAAAATAAAGGAAAGATAAAGTGGCTGTTTATAAAAGAATTGAAAGCAGAGAAGCTCCTTCTAATTCAAGAGGACCTGTTCATTGGGTAATGACAAATTTATTTTCTTCACCATTAAATTCAGCAATGACACTTTTGGCCATAGCATTTTTGTTTTGGATTATACCTCCATTTATCAAATGGTCAGTGATTGATGCCAATTTTAAAGGAACTACAAGTAGTGCTTGTACAGGAGATGGTGCTTGTTGGGTGTTTATAAAAATGAAACTTGATATGTTTTTATATGGCTTTTATCCTGAAGCAGAAAAATGGAGAGTAAATCTAACTTATGGATTGTTTTTTGTATTAATTGCCAGTTTTAAATACATGAAAAATTCAATATTAAAAATAGTATTTACATTTTTATATTTTATTGTAGCATATATATTAATTCATGGTGGTTTTTTTGGTTTAGTTGAAGTTGATACGAATAAATGGGGCGGATTAATGCTAACAATTATAATATCCGCAGTTGGTATAGTTTGTTCTTTTCCTATTGGTATTATCTTTGCTTTTGGAAGAACATCAAGATTGCCTATCATTAAAAGTATATCAGTAACTTATATCGAATTTATCAGAGGTGTTCCTCTTATTACTATTTTATTTATGTCAGCTGTTATTTTACCACTGTTTTTTCCTGAGGGGATAACTTTTAATAAATTGCTTCGGGCACTTATAGGTATAACTCTTTTTGAAGCAGCTTATATTGCTGAAATTATTCGTGGAGGAATGCAAGCAATTCCAAAAGGTCAATATGAAGCAGCTGATGCCATAGGTCTTTCATATTGGCAAAAAATGTTTCTAGTTATTCTTCCTCAAGCAATAAAAGTTGCTATTCCTAATTTGGTAGGAACTTTTATAGCATTGTTTCAAGATACAACACTTGTTTTAATTATAGGATTGTTTGATTTGTTAGCAATAGTTCAACTTGCAAGTAGTGATTCTCATTGGTTGGGATATGAAACAGAAGGATATGTTTTTGTAGCTGTCATATATTGGATATTTTGTTATGCAATGTCATTATATAGCAAGAAATTAGAAAAAAAATTTAATACCAATTTGAAATAAGGGAAAAAATGGAAAATAAAAAGAATATAATAGAAATCACAAATCTCAATAAATGGTATGGAGATTTTCATGTTTTAAAAGATATAAATCTAAATGTAAAAAAAGGTGAAATTATAGTAGTAGCAGGACCTTCTGGCAGTGGAAAATCAACCATGGTGAGATGTATAAATTATTTAGAACAATTTCAAGAAGGTAAAATAGTTGTTGATGGAGTTGAATTAAGTGATGATATAAAAAAAATAAAAGAAATTAGAGAAGATGTTGCAATGGTTTTTCAAAATTTCAATCTTTTTCCTCACTTAACAATATTGGATAATTTAACATTAGCTCCAATATGGGTCAAAAAAACTCCTAAAAAAGAAGCCATTGAGACTGCTATGACATATCTTGAAAGAGTAGGTATTGCTGATCAGGCAAAAAAATATCCAAATCAATTAAGTGGTGGGCAACAACAAAGAGTGGCAATAGCAAGAAGTCTTTGTAAGCATCCATCAATCATGTTGTTTGATGAACCGACATCTGCACTTGATCCAGAAATGATTTCAGAAGTATTGGATGTTATGATAGAACTCGCAGAAGAAAAAAGAACTATGGTTTGTGTAACACATGAAATGGGATTTGCAAAAAAAGTTGCTGATAGGGTTATTTTTATGGAATCAGGACAAATTATAGAGGAGAATGACCCTGAAAATTTCTTTGAAAATCCACAGTCAGAGAGATTAAAACTATTTTTAAGTCAAATTCTTTCACACTAATTTAAACAACTTCATTTGAAGTTGTTTAAATTATAAGATTTATTTTCTTTTTAGTTCTTTAATTCTAGCAGATTTACCTTTTCTATCTCTTAAATAAAAAAGTTTTGCTCTTCTTACTCTACCTTTTCTTAGAACTGTAATAGCATCTATACTATCACTATAAAGCGGAAAAATTCTTTCTACTCCAATATTGTTAGCACCCATTTTTCTTACTGTAAAACTAGCACCAGTTCCAGTTCCTCTTTTTGAAATGCAAACACCTTCAAAATTTTGAACTCTTTGTTTATCCCCTTCTTTAATAGTAACAGCTACTCTTAAAGTATCTCCAGCTCTAAAATCTGGTATATTTTTTGAACTCATTTGCTTTTGTTCAAAACTTTCTATATATCTATTTCTCATTTTTTATCCTTATTTTTGCTTTTTTATACAAATCTGGTCTATAATATTTTGTTTTTAAAAGCGATAAATCATATTTCAAGGTTGCAATTTTACCGTGATTTCCCTTTAAAAACTCTTTAATTATGCAATTTTTTTCAAAAATATTTGGTTTTGTAAAAGCAGGTGCTTCTAAAAGTATATTTTCAAAACTTTCTTCTTGAAGAGATGAACTATTCCCTAAAACTCCAGAAATATTTCTAGAAATTGCATCACAAAGGATCAAAGAGGGCAATTCTCCACCCGTCAATACATAATCACCAATGGAAAAAAGTTCATTTGCATATATTTCCATAACTCTTTCATCAATTCCCTCATATCTTCCACTAACAAAAACTATGTGTTCTTTTTTAGCCAATCTTTTTGCATCATTTTGCTTGAAAGGTTTTCCTGATGGTGTTAAAAATATAATATAAGCTTGTTTATCTATATTTTTTATACTTTTTATTGTATCAGCAATAGGCTGAGAACTCATAAGCATTCCAGCACCTCCACCAATAAGAGGACTGTCAACTTTTTTATGTTTATTTTTTGTAAAATCTCTAGGATTTTCAAAATCTATACTTATAAGAGATTTTGAAATTGCATTTTTTAAAATCGAATCTTCAAAATAACACTTTATGATATGAGAAAAAAGTGTTACAAAAGTAAATTTCATGAATTTTCTAAAATCCCTTTGGCATCTTTTGTATATATTATTTTTTTATTTTTGTCAAAATCTAATATATATCTGTCTATATAAGGAATCATAAATTGATTTGGATAACCATTTTCAACCAATTTAAAATTAGTTTTTATGATGATAAAATCATTTGGCTCAAATCTTTCTATAGATATTACTTGCCCCAAAAGTTCTTCATTATCATAAATTAAAGCTCCGATAATATCAAACCAAAAATACTCGTCTTTAGACAAATTACAATTTTCTCTACTTTTTTCTATTGTAGAATAAAGAAATTGATTTGTCAAAACAGAAGCATCTTCTTTGCTGTCGTATTCTATAAATTTTACAACAGATCTGTTTTTATTGTATTTTTCTATCGTTAAAATATTTTCATCTATTGTAAAAAAGTGATTTCCTTTTTTGAATTGCTCAGGAAAATCACTTTTTATATGGAGTTTAAGCTCTCCTTTTAGCCCAACAGTTTTTCCTATTTGGGCTATTTGAATAAACTTATTCATCAAGTTCAATTGCTTTTACCATAACTCTGTATGATTTATTGTTTTTTGCTTTGCATCCTGAGATAACTGTTTTTAAAGAATTTATCATTTTACCTTCTTTACCTATGAGTTTACCTGTGTCACTTTTATCCGCATAAATAGTAATTTCACTAAAAGTTGGATTTACTTCATTTAAATCAATTTTGATAAGTTCAGGTTTATCAACAAGTAAGAGGGTAAATTCTTTTATAAAATCTTTAACCATTCTATTTTGATCCAGTTATTCTTTTTACCCTGTCGCTCAATTTAGCACCAACGCTTTTCCAATAATTAAGTCTTTCTTCGTCAAATTTTACAATTTCAGGATCACTTAGAGGATTATAATGGCCTATTGATTCAATCCAACCACCATCTCTTTTTTTTCTACTGTCTGTAACAACTATTCTGTAAAATGGTTTTTTCTTTCTTCCCATTCTTGTCAATCTTACTACTGTCATTTGTTTCCTTTTTTTATAAAATATATCGGGATAAAAATAGTATGCAGAATAAATAGTAAGTTTATAATGCCTCTTTTTTGCCCGTAAGCTTTTTGCAACTTTTAATCACAGAGGGATTATTTTAAAAGTCAAGCTAAGGCGATATTATATCTAAAACTTTTTTAAAAGTAAAGACAATATCTATTTTTATCTGTTTTTAATAGAATAATTATTATAATAATAAAATTAAGTTTAAACGAAGGATAAGTATGGTCAAAGATAAAATATTAAAAATGAATAAATATTTTCTTTTTCTTTTTATTATTTTATTTTCGTTATCTTCTATTTTTATTATTTTGTCGGTAAGCGATCAATTTTATCAAACTGAATCTTTAGCCATACAAAAAAATTATACATCTTCTCAGAAAGAATTAATCAAAAATCAAGTTTATCAATTTATCGCATTTATAGATAAAGTAAGAAAAAATGAAAAACACAAAATTTTAACAAGAATGAAATTAGAAATGTCGGCCATAGGCGACATTTTAAACAAAATAGATCCGAAATACTATAAAATTATTGTAAAAGATATATCAAAAAAAGTTCCAATTTTATATATGTCTATAACAAAAACAACAAAACCTCAAAAATTTAAAAATAATTTCATTTACAAAAAGAAAACAAAAGATGGAATTAAATATTGTATGTATAGATTGATACACCATAAATATTTACTTACAATATATGCATATAATCAGGCAATAGAAAAAATATCAAAAAAAATAATTATAAACAGAGCAAATAATTTTAAATATGGAATAAAAGGAGATGGATATATTATTATTACTAAAATATTAAAATTTAAAGGTGGGAATAATTTTGCTAAAATTTTAGCTTTGAGAATTAAACCTCAAATGGTAGGTAAAATGATTAGCGATACAAAAAAAGATGCTAGAGGGGAATTTTATAGAAAAAAATATATGAAAATGTTAAATAAATATGGAGAAGGATATGAAAGTTATTATTTTTTTAAAGATAAAAGTAACAATAAGCAATACCATAAAATAACTTTTTTTAAGATATATAAACCTTATAACTGGCTTGTAGCCACAGGTGTTTATGTTGATGATATTGAAAGTATAGTTAATGGAAAAAAAATAAAAGTTGAACACAGTTTGATCCAAATATTGAAATATTATTTTATTTTACTTTCAATATTTTTAGTAGTAGCTTATTTTTTTACAAAATATGGAAATAAAAATATAGAAAAAATAATAAAAAAATATGAAAAAGAGATAAAAGAAAAAAATGAAAAATTGAAAACAATCAATGATAATTTGGAAAATGAAGTAAAAAGAAAAACAGAAGAATTGATTGAAAGATTGTTTATTGATAATTTAACAGGATTTCCAAATAGAGAAAAGTTTATAACGGATTCGAAAAATAAATATATTGCTATTTTAAATATAGATTCTTTTAGAGAGATAAATGATTTTTATGGAGTTAAAATAGGCGATAAAATTTTGATAGAAGTGGGTGAATTTTTATCTAAATATGCTATCGTTTATAAGCTTCAAGCTGATGAATATGGAATTATTGGCATGAGAGCATCAAGTTTAAAGCATATAATTGATAAAATTTTTGAAAATTTAAAAAATAAAAAATTTATTGTAAATAATGAAGAGATTATTATAAATATGAAAGCTGGAATAGCTACTAGGCTTTCAAATGCAGATTTAGCTTTAAAATATGCAAAACTTAAAAAGAATAAACCAGTAATAGTTTATAATAAAAATTTACCTTTATTGAAAGAGTTTGCAAATAATTTAAAATGGAAAAAAATAATTGTAAAAGCTATAGAAGAAGACAATATCCTCCCCTTTGTTCAACCTATTGTAAACAATAAAACCAATAAAATAGATAAATATGAATGTTTGGTAAGACTAAAAGATGATGATAAAATTTATACTCCATTTTTCTTTTTGGATATTGCTAAAAAAACATCTTTATATACAGAAATTCAAAAAATAATGGTAGAAAAAAGTTTTAAAGTGTTTCAAAAATTGGATTGTAAATTTTCAATCAATCTTTCCATGGAAGATTTTACCAACTATACTTTTATGAGTTTTTTCTTTAATAAAATTAGAGAGCATAATGTTGAAAATAAATTGATTGTAGAATTGCTTGAAGATGAAATGATAAATTTTGAAGAAATTTCAGCTCAATTACAAAAGCTGAAAGAATTCAATGTTCAACTTGCTATGGATGATTTTGGGAGCGGATATTCAAACTTTATTTATTTGGAAAAAATGAATATTGATATTGTAAAAATAGATGGAAGTATTATTAAAAATATTGATGATCCAAGAATATATGCAATTTTATCAAAAATGACAGAGCTTTTAAAGGAACTTAATCTCGAGGTTGTAGGGGAATTTATAGAAAATAAAGAGATTTTATCAAAAATAACTGAATTGGGTATAGATTATTCTCAAGGATATTATTTTGGCCAACCTTTTGATATAAGAAAACTATAAACTATAACTTATTTAGGGAATCCTTTTCCTCGTTGATTCATAAGTGTTTGTAAGCTTTGCATCCCCTTTTTGCCTGAGAACTTTTTAGCCATTTTAGCCGCATTTTGAAATTGTTTAATAAATCTATTTACTTCTATTTGTGAAAGTCCTGCACCCTTAGCTATACGCCTTTTTCGGCTATTGTTTAATAAAGCAGGATGTTCTCTCTCTTTTTTTGTCATGGAAGATATCATGGCTTTTATAGATTTCATTTCATTTGAGTTTTCAAGATCTAAGTTTTTTATTTGATTTGCCATTGATGACATTCCTGGAATCATTCCTATGATTGATTTCATATTTCCAAGTTTTTTCATACTTTCCATTTGTTCTAAAAAATCATTAAAATTAAATTCACCTTTTTTCATTTTCTGAGTTAATTTTTTTGCTCTTTTTTCATTTATAATGGTTCCTGTTTTTTCTGCAAGTGTTGCCAAATCGCCTTCGCCCATCAATCTGCTTACTATTCGTTCAGGAATAAATATTTCTAAATCAGGTGCTTTTTCTCCAGTTCCTACAAATCTAAGAGGAACTTTAGTTTGTTTTGAAATTCCTAAAGCTACTCCACCTTTGCTATCTCCGTCGTATTTTGACAAAATAATACCAGTAATTGATAATAGTTCATTGAAAGTTGAAGCACTTCTAACTGCATCTTGTCCGCTTAATGAATCAGCTACATAAAAAATTTCATTTGGAGTTAATGCTTTTTTTATCTCTTGCAACTCTTTCATGAGTTCTTCATCGATAGCAAGTCGTCCTGCAGTATCTACCAAAAGAACATCATAAAGTCCATCTTTAGCTTTTTTAAGAGCTTCTTTAGCTATTTTTGTAGGATTTTTTTCATTTTCGTCAAAGCATAAATCTATCTCGTTTTGTTCGCAAAGTTGTTTTAATTGTTCAACCGCAGCCAATCTTTGGAGATCACAAGCTGCTACTAAAACCTTTTTCTTCCTCAATTTTAAATAATATGCAAGTTTAACAGTTGTTGTTGTTTTTCCACTTCCTTGAAGACCAGCCATAAGCACAACAGTTGGTGGATGAGAGGCATATACAAAACCTTGATTGCCACCAGTTTGTAAAATTTCAAGTAAATTTTTTCTAATAGATTTTAAGAAATTTTCTTTACCAATCCCCTCTTGCTTTGTTTCTATCTCAACATTTTTTATAAGTTCTTTTACTACTTTATAATGAGCATCTGCTTTCAATAAAGATTTTTTAAGATTATCAAGTGCTTTTTTTAATGCTTTATCGTCATCTGCAAATCTTATTTTATTTATGGCACTTTTAAAAGAGCTACTTAGTGTTTCAAACAAACCATTTCCTTTGCGATTTTAATAAGCATCATGATACTAAAAAATTTCTTAAAAATTAGTTATTTCAATATTTGATTATCACTTCAATAGGAATATATTATAACGGTGTATTAATAAAATTATTTTTTTCACTTTTATTACTTCGTTTTGTTTATAGAACTTTGTATTAAAATTGTAAAAAAAATTGTTTAAGTTATCCAACCCCCAGCAATAACTTTATCATTATCATAAAAAACCGCCATTTGACCAGTTGCAAGTCCATATACAGATTCTTTTAAGATAATTTCAGCAGTTTGATGTTCTTTGTAGATTTTTATTTTGCAAGGAGTTTTTGGGCTTCTGTATCGTATTTTTACAGTAGCATCAAATTCGTCTTTGTTTATCAACAGATTGATATCTTTTATAAAAAAACTTTTTATTTTTAAATCTTCTTTACTTCCAACAGTAATTGTATTTGAAATGGGATTTATTTTGATAACATAATGAGGTTCAAGGGCACCAAAAACTTCAAATCCTCTTCTTTTTCCTATGGTATAATGCATATAACCTTTATGTTTTCCTATAATATTTCCATTTTTGTCTATAACATTTCCAGGCATATTAACTTTCGTATATTTTTTTAATATATCTATATAAGTTGTATCAACAAAACATATTTCATTGCTCTCTTTTTGAGAAGAAAAATCTTTCAATATATCAATTTTTGAAGCAGTTTCTTTCAAATCTTTTTTAAATATATGGTTAAGAGGAAAAAGCATATAAGCAATATTTTCTTTTTTTACATAAGAAAGGAAATAACTTTGGTCTTTGCTTTTATCTCTTGCTTCGGTAATAAAACCATCTTTTGTATCAGCATAATGTCCTGTTGCCAATTTATCAAAACCTTTAAGCCTGACAAAATTTATAAGTTCACCAAATTTTATATTTCTATTACACACAATGCAAGGATTTGGAGTTTCGCCTCGTTTATAACTTTCTATAAATGGAATATAAACACTCTCATCAAATTTTTTACTCAAATCCAATATATGATATTTTATACCTAAAAAGTTTGCTATTTTCTCTATCTTTTCAATATTTTTTGTGTGATATTGTGGTGAATTATGGAGCTTCATATAAACTCCTTCTACTTCATGCCCTTGTTTTTTAAGCATATAAGCAACACAAGAAGAATCAACTCCCCCACTCATAGCAACCATAATTTTCATTTAATTTTCTTTATCTTAATTTTTCAAGTCTTTCTCTTTTGGTGCCTATTTCAGATATTTGTATTCCAAAATTTCCATCTACTATTACAACTTCTCCTTTGGCTACAGTTTTATCCCCTACTAAAATATCAAGTGGATCATTTGCAAGTTGATTTAATTCTATAACAGAACCTATATCCATGTTTAAAACATCTTTTAAAAGCATTTTTCTTGAGCCGATTCTCACTCTAACAGGTAATTTAACATCTAATATGAGAGATATGTTTTTCATTTCCGTAGAGCTTAAATCATCTTCTTTTTCGGAATTGTTATTTGTTGCATTTTTCTTATTTTTAATTTCTGTTGTTTGCATTTCTTCGCTTTTTGAAGGCTCAGATAATAAGACATCATTTGTTATAATATACATTTGAGAATCAAGATTTGATATTTTGACATTATATATAAAAATATTAGAATAATCTGTCAAAGATACACTGTCCTCTTCTTTAATAAAATTAATATCGTTTATGCTAAATGATAATTTTGGAAGATCTTTTTGAGCAGAAAGAGAAGTGGAAAATCCTCCAAAAATATTTGATATTATCTCTTTTGTTGCATCAAGGTCATCATCATCTACTTCTTCTTTGCTTTCTCCTTCTCCGCCTAACATCATGTCTGAAAGTCCTGTTGCCAAAGAGGGTGTCAAGCAGATCGATATTTTGCCTTTTATATCACCAGTTGAGCTTATTTTGGCACAAACTAAAGGAGGAGCAATGGAAGTATTTTCGGTAATACTATCTTCGCTGATCAATGATAAAGCAGGGGCAATTCCAGTTAATCCTTCTATGGTTGCAATAATATCCTTTTCCAAAATCTCAATAAATTTATTCACTATAATGCTCCTTTTATGCACTTACTGTTGAAATTTTTCTTCTTCTGTTGTGTTCAAGTTTCTCAAGATCTTCTTTTATTTCATCTTTATCACTTTTTATAAAACCTGTTACTTTTATGGATTTCCTGAAACGATGTATTCCTATTTCTCCTGTAAACATATCTTTTCTATCTACACTTATTGTAGCTTTATCATCAGCACTTTTATTAAGTCTAATTATATCATTTTTTTTCAATTCAAGTAATTCTTTAACACTAAGAGTTGTTTTTCCAATAATTATTTCCACAAGGATATCAGCTCTTTGAACTAGGACATTAAGCTCTTTGTTTCTACTTTTTTTGGCATTTGAACTACTACTGCCGAGCATAATATCTCTATTTGCAAGTTTTGGAAGAATTGATTCAAGATAAATTACAGGATAACAAATATTTATCATTCCGCTTGAATTTCCCACTATCAATTCCATAACAACCATAATAACTATTTCATTTTGAGATACAATTTGAACAACATTCGGACTTGATTCTTTTGTCTCAATATTTGGATATATATCAGTTATTGGCTCCCATGCACCTTTTAATTTTTGAGTAATAATTCTAAGTATAGCATCAAGAAGATTCAATTCAATATCGGTTAATTCTCTAGAAGATTCATAGCTTTCTCCTTTGCCTCCTAACAATCTGTCAATCATAGGAAATGCAATAGATGGATTTATTTCTATTATTCCGCTTCCATCAAGTGGCTTCATGGAAAAAACATTAAAACTAGTAGGGCTAGGAAGACTCATAAGAAATTCGCCATAAGTCATTTGATCTACGGAATGGAGTTGTATCTCTACAATAGATCTCATGATTGATGAAATTTGAGATGATAAATTTCTTGCCATTTTGTCATGTATGCCCCTAATGGCTCTTAATTGTTCTTTGCTGACACGATTTGGTCTTTTAAAATCATATAAAACAATTTGTCTTTGGTCGATTACTTCCTCTTCATCAAGAGCATTAGGTGATTCTTCTTCATCTACAACTTCAAGTAGTGCATCTATCTCTTCTTGACTTAATATATCAGCCATTTTTATTTCCTAATGCATTTCTTATCTTTAAAATAAGTTTTTTGTGTATTTGTGATATTCTAGATTCGCTAATTTCCAAGATTGAACTTATCTCTTTTAAACTTAATTCTTCAAAATAGTATAATTGAATAATGATTTGGTCTCTTTTTTTAAAATCTTTTAAAATATTTTTAATATTTTCTATTAATTCATCTTTTTCTATTATCTCTTCTGTATTATTTTTGTCTATTATTGTCATTTGTTCATTTATTGGAAACACCATTGATGTTTCAGAAATATTTCTAACTTTATGGATTTTTTTAACATTTTCTCCTAAAACTTTTGCAAGATACTCATCGTCTGGTTCTGTTTCATATTTGTCCATATATTTTTCACATTCGTTATCTATGGCTTTGATAAGTCTTCTGTTGTTTCTGCTAACCATATCTAAACTTCTTAAATAATCCAGCATGGATCCATAAACTCTTTGTTTTGCATATCCCCAAAAAAAGTCGTTTTTGTTTTTATCATATTTTTTTGCAAGCTTAATTGATTCTTCTGTGCCAATAGAAATAAGATCATTTACATCTATACTACTGGGCAATCTTTCTTTAAGTCTAAAAGCCATAGCTTTAACCGCAGGTAAAAATTGAATCACAAGAGCATCTCTTTGTTCTTTTAATTGTTTTGTATATTCATTAAGCTGCAATTTGGCTGGTGTTGTCATTTATATTTCTCTTTTGTTTTTTAGATTTATTGATTGAAAAATCTTCCATAGCTCCCACAAGTAAATTGATTTTTTCTTCTCTGTTTTCTAATTCATAAATAAAATAATCACTAACTTCTTCATACTTTTCTTTGTTAAAAATTTTTTTAGATATATTTTTTATATCCAGTGTGTTTGCAACTATTAAATGAATTAATAAATAAAAAAATAGAGTAATTAATAAAGTATAAAAAAGTATATTCTCTGGTGCATTAAAATT
Organism: Campylobacterales bacterium; assembly: GCA_027044945.1. Lineage (GTDB taxonomy): Bacteria > Campylobacterota > Campylobacteria > Campylobacterales > JALSKU01 > JALSKU01. Next base: position 49,631 of record JALUBK010000026.1, on the reverse strand, counting down.
TATAATAGAAAAAATAAGTCCTATAAAAAAACCGGAAATTGTAAAAAAATATATAAAATTCTCTATTCTCAACCAATCTCCTTTTACTAAAATTGTTCAATAAGCCTCTTTATGAAGCCTCCAAAACTTTTATCTTTATTGTCATCAAGCACTTTGTGTTCCATTTTGAAAACAAGTTTCTTAACGATATTGTTTATATCTTTTGTGGATAGGGAATTTGGATATTCATTTACAAATATTGTTCTATTTCTTATGCTTTTTGCAATATTTTTATCATTTGTGATACTACCAATTAAATTTAATTTAAAATCATTTCCAATATTTTCTTCTGCAACTTTATTTATTTTACTAAAAATCAATTGAGCTTCTTTTTTGCTTTTTACCATATTTAATATCAAATGTATATTTGATTTAAATTTACTTGTTATTTTTATAGTAGCATAAGCATCTGTTATCGCAGCAGGATCAGGGACTGTTACGACTATAACTTCATCTGCAGCATTTAAAAAAAGTTGTGTTTGATCTCCTATTCCAGCTCCAGTATCAATAATAATATAATCCAAATCATTTAAACTCGTTGCTTCTTTAAAAAATCTTTCATATATAAATTGATCACTGTATCTTAATATTTCATCTCCACTGTCTCCGGGAATAAGAATGAGATTTTTTTTAACGGGCATTATTATTTCATCAAGAGAACATTCTCCTTTTAAGACATTTAAGATATTTTTAGCACATCTTACATTTAATAAAACATCTAAATTTGCAAGTCCGATATCAGCATCAAAAAGGGCGACTTTGTATCCAAACTCAGATAATAAAACTGCTGTATTTACACTTATTGTGCTTTTTCCAACCCCACCTTTTCCACTTGTTATGGCTATAAATTTTGTATTGGGCAATTTGCTTTCAGATGACGAAACAATATCTTTTAATTTATTTGCTTGTGTTTGCATTTTTATCCTTTTTGAATCCGTCAATCATGCAATCAATTAAAAATTCACTGTTTGCACACATAATATCATCAGGAACTTCTTGTCCTATTGAAAAATAACTAAGAGGTTTAGATACTTCTTTTACAAAAGAAAAAATATTTCCAAAATTTTTTGTTTCATCAAATTTTGTAAATATTATTGTGTCAATATTGAGATACTCAAAATTATTATAAATTTCTCTTAAATCTTCCAATTTTGTGCTAGAAGACAATACGAGATTGACATCTATATTGATGTGAGTCTTATTCAAGAACGATTCCATTTTTGCCAATTTATCTTTATCATATTGAGAGCTTCCTATTGTGTCAATCAAAATAGTATCACAAAATGAAAGCGATTTTATAGCTCTTGAAAAATCATTAAAATCTATAACATCTTCTATCGGAAGTCTCATCATTTTGGCAAATTGAAATAATTGTTCAACAGCACCAATTCTATATGTATCGAGTGTTATAATTCCTACTTTTTCTCTTTTGTCTTTAAGATATGAATATTTTGCTGCCAATTTTGCCAAAGTAGTTGTTTTTCCAACACCTGTTGGTCCAACAAACATCATAATTTTTTTTTCTCCTTTTTTCATATCGTTTTCTAACCTTATAGGAATCATTTTTCTAAGTAATACTTGAAAATATCTTTTAACAGTATTGCTATTTTTTCTCATATTATGAGGCATATGTTCCAATGTTAATTCCATAATAGAATCCAAGTCGTTTTGGTTTATTCCACTCAATTTTGCTTTTTTATAAATTTCTGAAAATTCTGAGGGTATATTTAATCCGTTTCTTTGAGGTGTTTTTTCTTCCCAAAACATTTCTTGTATCAATTTTATTTTATCTGTAAGTTTATATATTTCATTTTTTATTTCTTTAAGTTCTTCAGTTGGTTCTGTTTTTGTATTGTTATCTTTGGATATTTCTTGTTTTTGTAAATATTTATCAGATGAAGTAATGTCATCTATTTGAGAAATTTGTTTGGCAGCTTTTGAAAGATTTAATAAAACATCAGTCGTGCTTTTTGTTTTGGTATTGTTTTTTTCTTCAGCTTTTTTTATATCTTTGTCATCAACCGCAACTACAACTTCATAAAGAGCTTTTTGTGTTAAACTCTTTTTTTTGATCTCTTTAGTGCTTACAACTAAAGCATTTTCTCCACATTGAAGTTGAGCTTTTTTAAGTGCTTCTGAGGGTGTTTCTGCTGTGAAAGATAAAAGTTTCATGAGCTCCCTTATAATTTTTTAATTTTTTATCATAATCTCTTAATATAAAATTTCTTTTTAATTTTAATTGTTTAAGAGGTAAAACAACCGATTCTCTCTTTTTCCAATCTTTATGTGGAATTATTAAAAAATGTTTTATAATTGATATTTTATCATAAAATATTATATCTAAGTCTAAAGTTCTTGGTGAATTTTTAAAAAATCTTTTTCTTTTAAATTTTTGTTCAATTTTTTGCAATTTTCTTAAAAGCTGAAAAGGGGTTAAATTTGTTTTTAATAATAAAACAGCATTATAAAAATCATCTTGATTTAAAAATCCAAAAGGAGGATTTTTCAAAATTGGTGATGTTTGCAAAATTTTAAAATCTTTATCTTTTTTTAAAAATATAAAAAGTTTTTCAAATCTTCTCATTGTATCGCCAATATTGCCTCCTATGCCGATAATACAAAAATGCTTTTTACCAGTAAAATTGTTTTGTCTATAAGGATAAAATTTTTTTTTATAAAATTTCAACATCTCTAGAAGTAACTAAAAGCATATCTTCGATTCTTATGCCAAAATTTTTAGGTATATAAATCCCAGGTTCAATAGTAAAAACCATTCCTTCTTCAAGAATTGTGTCATCTCTTTTTGAAATAAAAGGTAATTCATGTATATCTAAGCCAACCCCATGACCGGTAGAATGTATAAAATATTTCCCAAATCCTGCTTTTTCGATAACTTCTCTTGCAATTTTATCAATATCTTTTGTTTTTACTCCAGGTTTTGCAAATTTTATAGCTTTTTCTTGAGCTTTTAGAACAATATTATAAATTTTTTCTTTTTGTTTATCTTGAAAAATTTGTTTTTTAGAAAAATTTAATTTTTTATTTTTTTGCCATTCTAAAACTCTTGTTCTGTCACTACAATATCCTTTATATTTAATCCCAGCATCAAATAAAATCAAAGATTTGTCTTTTATCTTTTTATTTGTTGGGATAGAATGTGGTTTTGCGGAGTTTTCATTTATAGCTATGATTGGATTGAAGCTGAGTTTTAATTCCCCTTTTTGAGTTAAAATTTCACTTGCTTTAAAAAATAACTCTTTTTCTGTTAAGTTTTCTCCATTCTTTTCTAAAAAATTTGCAAATTTTTCAAAACCTTTAGAGCCTAATTTGACAGCTTTTTTTATTATTTCTATCTCTTCTTTTGTTTTTACAATTCTTTTTTTTTGAGAAAAATTTATCTTTGGTGAGAAATAACAAGAAGATTTTGAAGATATTTTTTTAAAATTGTCTATACTCCAATTTAAAGGATCAAAAATAATTTTTTTAACTTTATATTTTTTTAATATTTCTCTTGCTTTTTTGTGCAAATCAAAACCACCGTCTATAACAAAAGTATTTTTTACAAACTCTTTTGCTTCGGCGGTATATCTACCATCAGTGATAAAAAATGATATATTGTTTATCTTGATATATATAACATTATCACATGAAAAGCCACATTCGTAAAATATGGCATTTTCATTTTTTAAAATAAAATTATTCACTAATTTTGTTTAACCTTTGCATTTTGCTGATTTTTTATTGCTTGAATTTCTGTAAATATTTGAAGTATGGCCATCATAGCTAAATGATATCCAAAAGGACCAAAACCACTTATTTGTCCGCTACATACTGGAGCAGTTAAGCTTTTAGCTCTAAAATCTTCTCTTCTGTGAATATTGCTAATATGCACTTCTATAACAGGAAGTTGAATTGCAGCAATAGCATCTCTTATTGCTATTGATGTATGAGTATAAGCAGCAGGATTTATTATAATTCCATCAGCTTCTCCTAAGCATTCTTGAATTTTATCAATAATTTCGCCCTCAAGATTTGATTGAAAAAATTCAATATCAATTTTGTTTTGCTCTGCAACTGTTTTCATTTGCTTATTTATCTCTTCTAATTTTATAGGTCCATAAATATTTTGTTCTCTGATACCAAGCATATTTAGATTTGGTCCGTGAATTACAACAACTTTCATACTTTACCTTTTTTATAAATTTTTAAAACTTATTATACAAAAAATATACTTATAATGGGATTAGAAGTTTGTGTGAGCATTAAAAAAACTAATGCTCACTGAGAGTTTTATAAGGCTTCTTCGTTTTTTTCGCCTGTTCTTATTCTTATTGTTTGCTCTATATTGCTTACGAAAATTTTACCATCTCCTATTTTGCCAGTTTTAGCTTTTGTAATTATGATTTCAAGAGCTTTTTCTAAAAATGGATCTGTTACGACTATTTCTATTTTAATTTTTGGTAAAAAATCAACCACATATTCCATTCCTCTGTATAACTCGCTATGTCCTTGTTGTCTTCCATATCCTTTTACTTCGCTAACAGTCATTCCTTCTATTTCGGCTTCAACTAATGCTTCTTTGACTTCATCGAGTTTGAAAGGTTTAATTATTGCTTCTATTTTTTTCATTTTTATTTCTCCTATAAATTAAATGCTTCTTCGCCGTGTACTTTTTCATCAAGCCCTATAAGTTCAGTTTCTTCATCAACTCTTCCACCACCTGTTAAAAAGCTAGAGATATAATACACAACTGCACTCATAATTCCACTATACACAATAGTTAAAAGTATAGCTTCGAGCTGACTGATTAATTGTGAACCCATATTGTAATGATCAGGCATAGCATATTTGGCTACAAATATAGCAGTTGCTATTGAACCCCATATCCCTACAAAGCCATGAACCCAAAAAGCATCTAAAGCATCATCTATTTTAAATATTTTTTTTACTTTTGCAATACCAAAGAGTCCAAGCATTCCACCTATAAAACCTATAATTATAGCACCTGCAACTCCTGCACTTCCACTAGCTGGAGTAATAGCAACCAATCCAGCAACAGCACCTGAAGCTCCGCCAACCAAAGTAGTTTTTTTAAATACTAAATATTCTGCAGTCCACCATCCTAATGCCCCAAGAGATGCAGCAACATTTGTAACTATAAATGCATTTGTAGCTACTCCATCAGCAGCCAATTCACTTCCAGCATTAAAGCCAAACCATCCGAACCATAAAAGAGCCGAACCAAGCACTACAAATATAGGAGATATTGGTTTAAATGATTTTTTTCCATAATCTTTTCTTTTGCCAAGAATCATAGCTACTACAAGACCTGCTATACCACCATTTATATGAACAACTGTTCCTCCTGCGAAGTCCATTTCTCCAAAATTCAAAGTAGTTCCTCCACCCCAAGCCCAGTGAGCAATAGGAGCATATACTATTATAACCCATAAAAAAGAGAATATTAAGTATGTTGAAAATTTAACTCTTTCTATAAGAGAGCCTCCGGCTATTGCGATAGTAATGGCCGCAAATGTTCCTTGAAAAGCAACAAATAAAAGTTCAGGTATAGTTCCTTTGATTGTATCAGAAGTTATTCCATTTAACATTAAATAACCTGTTCCTATAATGTTGCCATGTCCAAAAGCTATGCTATATCCGGCAATAATCCATGCAAGAGTTGCTACAACATATGCACCTAAACTCATAGACATAGTGTTTAATATGTTTTTTTTTCTTGTTAAGCCACCATAAAACATAGCCAATCCAGCAGGTGTCATAATCATGACAAGTGCTGTAGCAACTATCATCCATGCAGTATCTGCACCATTTATTTTCCCTTCAGCCGCATTTGCAAAAATAGGCAAGAGAATAAAAAACAAAAACATTATTTTAAGTTTTTTCATATTTTTACCTTTTGTTTTTTTGATGTAAAATAATAGCATTTTTTTGATATTTTTTGATATTTATATTGATTAAATTTTAATCAATATGTAAAAAATAATTTATTTGATATAATATGAAAAAAATAAAAAGGTTAAAAATTATGAAAATTTTAACAGCCGATTATATTTTAGTCTGTGATGAAGATTTTTCTATTATAAAAGATGGAGCAATATGCTTTGATGAAAAAATTATAGAAATAGGGAAAGAGGATGAAGTTATAAAAAATAATCCATATGCAGTAGTAAAGCATTTGTCTAAAAATTCTGTTATTATGCCGGGGCTTATAAATACTCATGTTCATTTGGAATTTTCAACAAATAAAACAGATTTGATTTATGGTGATTTTACAAAATGGCTTGAAAGTGTCATAAAAAATAGAGATATATTGAAAAATAAATGCAATGAATATTTTTATGAAACAGCAATAGAACAAATGCTTCAAAGTGGAGTTACTGCTTTTGGTGCAATAAGCAGTTTTGGGGGAGATTTGGAAGCTTGTGTTGATTCTCCTCAAAAAGTTATATATTTCAATGAAATATTAGGGTCAAACCCTGATGTTAAAAATGATATTATTAAAGATTTTAACAATAGAATTGAAAAAAGTATTCAATTTTCGAGTGATTTATTTACTCCTGCAATTTCTGTCCATTCTGCTTATTCTACCCATCCTGAGATAGCAAAATATGCTATAGATATGTCTAAAAAAAATCAAATGCTCATGAGCACTCATTTTATGGAAAGTATGGCTGAGAGAGAATGGCTTGATAGCGGTAAAGGCGATTTTTATGCTTTGTTAAAAAATTTTAATCCAAATCCAAAACCTATGTATAGTGCAATGGAATATTTAGAAATGTTTGAAGAAGTTAAAACATTATTTGTTCATGGAGTATTGGCTACTAAAAAAGAGTTGGAAATGATTGGACAAATAGGAACTCTTGCTCATTGTTTTGTTTCAAATAGAATTTTAAATAATCCTTTATTAGATTTAAATCTTGTTAAAAGTAAAAATGTTATTTATAGTATTGGAACTGACGGACTTAGCTCTAATAATAGTTTAAATATTTGGGATGAATTAAGAGCTGGACTTTTTGCACATTTTGAAAAGGATGTAATTTCTTTAGCAAAAGATTTGATAATTGCAGTAACAAGGAATGGAGCTATCTCTTTAGGAATGAAAAATAATTTATGTTTGAAAAAAAATCAATCTGCTGATATTGTAACAGTGTTATTACCTGATGAGGTAAGTGATAAAGAGCAATTAGCACTGGAACTTATATTGCACACAAAAAAAATAAAAAGTGGGTATATAAACGGAGAAAGATATATTTAGTCAATTTTGTTTTTTTCAATAGCTTTTGCTGTCAATTTTATTTTTGTGGATACAAGTGTGAAAATTTCATCTTTTTTTATATTTTCAAGATTAATTGGTTTATTCTCTTTTAAAATTTGAGCAAATGTATTTTTGATTTTTTTAGAAGGCTCGTTTGCCTTAAAAGATTCTAAAAGCATTGATAAAATTTGTTCTTTTTTAGATAATAATTGATTTTCTTTTTGAAATATGTTTATATATATATTTTTTATATTTTGTTCTTTTTTCTGTAGTATGAAATTTAAAACTTCATTGTATCTTTGGTTTAATGTTTTAATTTCATTTTTATAAAGTTCTATTTTAGAAAGAAATGAATTTTGTTTATAAGAATAATATAAATTTTTTAATTCTTCATTTTTTCTTAAAAGTATTCTTTTGAAAGAAGAGTGGTAATTTTCCAATAAGTTATCTATATATAAAAGCATTTCATTTTGATCTGGAAGTATCATTTCCATAGCTGCTGATGGAGTAGGAGCTCTTAAATCTGCTACAAAATCACTTATCAAAAAATCTATTTCATGTCCTACTGCGGAAACAACAGGTATTTTAGATAAATAAATAGCATCAGCTACTATCTCTTCATTAAAAGCCCAAAGATCTTCTATGCTTCCTCCTCCTCTTCCAGTTACAATAATATCCACAGGAAGCATTCCAGCTTTTTTGATACCCAGTGCTATGCTAGTAGATGCATTTTTTCCTTGAACTAAAGCATCAACAAGAATAATTTTTACCAAAGGCCATCTTTTTTTTGCAACTCTTAACATATCTTGAAGTGCCGCACCTGTTTTTGATGTAACAAGAGCTATCGTTTTTGGAAATTTTGGAATAGATTTTTTTCTTTCTTGTGCAAAATATCCTTTTGCTTCCAATTTCTTCTTTAACTGTTCATAAGCCAAAGCCAAAGCCCCATTTCCTAAAGGCTCAAGATTGATGCAATTTATTTGGTAACTTCCTCTTGGAGAATAAACAGATATTGCCCCATAAATTATAACTCCCATGCCTTCTTCAACTCTAAATTTCAACTTTTGATTGTTTCCTCTAAACATAATACAAGAGATAGCAGAAGAGGTGTCTTTTAGAGTAAAATAAAGATGCCCCGAACTATGATAAGTTACTCTTGAAATTTCTCCTTTAACAACAATGGATAAAAAAGTGCTTTCAAGAAGAGATTTTATTTGATTGTTTAATTCACTGACCGTAACGGGTGTTTGCATATTTATTATTTTTTTCTAGCTATGAAAAGAGTGGAAATATCCATAGAAAAGCCTTTTGAATATAGTATTTCAAAACCACATTCTTGAAGTTCTTTTTCCAATTTTTCTTTGGTCAAAAAATTTTCTATAGAATTTGGAAGATAATTATAAGCTTCATAATTTTTTGACAATAGCCCTCCGATTGTTGGAAGTATTTTTTTCATATAAAAATCTCTTATTTTGCTTATAAAATTTTTATTTTGAAGTTTTGTAAATTCTAAAATAACTAACAATCCATTTTTCTTTAATACACGATTGAATTCTTTTAAGCCTTCAACTCTATCTACAACATTTCTAAGTCCGTAAGAGATGCTAATAATATCTGCTTGTTCATTTTCTATTGGTAATTTTTTTGCTTCACCTTCTGTAAAAGATGCATTAATATTTTTCGTTTTTGCAACTTTTAGCATTTGAATAGATGGATCTACTCCTAAAATTTGTTTTAAAATGATATTTTTTGCACCACTTCTTTTTAGCCAGTATTCACACATATCGCCAGTTCCACATGCTACATCTACTATCAAATCTATTGTATTTTTATCATAAAATTTATATGTTAAATCACAAGCTTTTTTTCTCCAACTTTTATCAACACCAAAACTTAAAATTCTATTGGCAACATCGTATGTAGGTGCTATTTCATCAAACATTGAAACTATTTTTTTTTGTTTATTCAAGATCAATTCCTAAAATTTTTTAAATATTATACAATATGCTTAATTATATCAAATTAAAGATTAAATCATTATTTTAGAGCTAATAGCTTTTTTGATATTTTGAAGATTTGATTCAATTGCTTTAAGTAACTCTTGTGCTGATGTATCATTTGAATAATTTTGTAGATAATTTTTTAATATTATGGTTTGATTGTAAGTGTCGTTCAAATTTCCATAGGATTCTTGCATCTTTTTTAAAGTTTGTTTCATATTTTTTTCTTTGATAAAATATGAAAAAGTATCTAGTAAGTATCTAAGTTTTTTTATTTTTATTCTTATTTTGTGAAATTTATCTATTGGTAAAGAAGAAGTTAGACTTAATGAACTCTTTTTTATTTTTTTATATAGTTTTTTAAAGCTCAAATTGGCAAATATACTAGCAGGAAGATATGCATAAGTGTTTGTATAAAAGCCGTTGTCGCTTTTTAAAAAAGTTTCCAAGTCAAATAAAAGATTTTTAAATTTATTGGATTTTATAAAAAATTCTATCTCTTCTTTTTGATTTATTTGTTTGTTTTTGAGATATTTATAAAAATTTTTATATGATTCTTTTTCTTTTTGAAGTGAAATTAAAAATACATCTATATCTCTTTTTAGATTAGTTTTTTGTGCGATAGATTTTAAAGAATAGTTAAGTTTATTATATATTTCTGTGCAAAAGATTTCTTTAAAAGAGTATAAAAGAGACCTTATCCGTCTGATATTTACTCTAAATTGGTGTAAATTTTCTTCTTTATTATCTTCAATAAAGTCAAAAGCATATTTTTTTGCAAGTATTAAATAACAATAAAGCCAAATTCTTAAATAGTCATAAATATTGATTTCACTTTTTGGTTTAAATTTAAATTTTTTTGGGTTTTGTTTTATCTTTTTAAATATTTTATCAATATTTTTATATTCTTTTATACTGATAGCTAAAAAAGCATTTGTATATCTTCTATCATTGCTTACATCTTTTTTAACTATTTTTTGTAAACTCTCAGGAAGAGTAAAATTATTCATTTTTTCAATACTGTTAAATTCAATCTCAAGATAAGTTAGTCCTTTTAAACTGTCTTTAAAGTTATCAAGTTCAAAAATATATTTATCAAGCTCAAAAATATATCTCCTTTTTTTAATAATTCTTCCTAATCTCTTTTTTTTGAACTTTTTGTATCTGTTTTTGGATATCTCTTTTTCATATTCTTTTCTAACTTTGCCATCTCCTTTTTTTATAGTTAATATATATTTGTTATTAACTTTTCTAACTCTTTTTATCGCTTTTGGAGAATAGGAAAAATATATCTGTTCCATATCTTTAATATTATAATTAGTTAGAGTTTTGATAAAATTAACAGCCTTTTTATGTGATAATAAATACTTATTTTCTATCTCTAAGTGTTTCATGATAGAGATTATATCATAAAAAGGATTATTATGTTACCTATAGATCAATATATTGAAGATGTAAAAAATGAAAGATTTATAGAAGCTCACGAAGTGCTTGAGTCTTCTTGGAAAGAGTTAAAAAAAATGAATATTGAGGAAGCAAATCTTCAAAAAGGACTTATAAATGCCACTACTGCCATAGCTTTAAAACTAAAAGGCAAAGAAAATGGAGCTTATATGGTATGGGAAACATATTTAAAATACAAATCTCTTATAGGTAGTGTTGAGTCTGACTTGAGCGAAAAATATAAAATAGCAGAAAAAATTTTAAAAGAAAAATATAATAAATATTTAAAAAAATAACCAAATATAGATAGGTCTCTTAAATATATTTTTTCATGGCTGCTCTGGCATCTCTGTCGGCTTCTTTTCTTTTTAAAGTTTCTCTTTTGTCATGAAGAGTTTTTCCTTTTGCTAATCCTACTTGTATTTTTATAATATTTTTATCATTCAAATATATACTAAGAGGCACTAAAGTCAATCCGTCTTTTGTGATTTTTCCAATAAGTCTATCTATCTCTTTTTTATGAAGAAGTAATTTTCTGTCTCTTCTTTCATTTGGTCTGTAATGAGGATTTGCAGTATCAAGATGAGATATGTGTGTGTTCAATAAAAATGCTTCACCTTTTATAATTTTTACGAAACTTTCTTTTAAATTAGCTCTGCCCATTCTTATAGCTTTAACTTCGCTACCTTTTAATGATATTCCAGCTTCAAATTTTTCAAGAATTTCATAGTCATGAAAAGCTTTTTTATTTCTAGCTATTGTTTTACCCACTATATATTTCTCCTAAAAAAACTACTACCGCTTCCACTAAAAAACCAATCTTTCTTTGCAAAACTTTGTAATTTTGGATAAAGTGTTACTGCTGGAAGATATAAGTCATTTAATTCTTCCTTAGAAAAATTATCTAAAATTTTATCACTTTTTAAAGAATATAATTTATTTGCAAGTAAGCTATTTTTTTGTTTTATTATATCATAATTTTTTTCAAATGTTTTTCTAAACTCGTGATAAACTTTTATTGTTTCGCATTTTATTGGTGGAGTGAAAGTTATCAAATCAAGACTTTTTTCATCAAAATTTATTACATTTTCTCCGATACCGCTTATATTTGCACTTTCATAATTATTTAAAAAAAATGCCACATCAGCTCCTAAATTATTTCCAATTTGTAAAAGTGTTTGTTTTGATAACTGAAGAGATAATGTATTGTTTATTAACTGTAAAAAAAAAGCTGCATTAGAACTTCCTCCTCCAAGTCCGGCAAATTCAGGTATATTTTTTTGAACATCGATAAAATAATAGTAAAAAAAATTTTTAAGTTTAGTCGATATAGATTTTATTTTTAAGAGTTCAAGATATGCTTTATATATAATATTTTTTTTCACAGGACAAGAAAAATTTCCTCTCAAATCAAATTTATCGCACGGAAACTCTTTTTTTTTGAATTCTAAAATATCATAAAGATTTTTTAACATCATAAATCTTGAATTTAAAAGATGATAATTGTTTTTAACCCCTACAATTTTAAGATATATATTAACTTTGGCAAATGATTTTATTTTCATTATTTCTTTTTTGTAATATGTAAGTTTTTTAAAAGTGTTATATCTTTTACACTTTTGCCTGCTTCAATATTTGCACCCATAACAGCTAGTCTTAACTCTCCTCGTATCAATAATATATCTTTTGGAGCTTCAAAACCCAACTTTACTTTATCTTTAGAAATTGATACAATTTTGACTTCTATATCATTTCCAATAAATACACTTTCACCAATTTTTCTAGAAAGAACTAACATGTTTTATCCAATTTTATTTTATTTAAAAGATATTTTACCTCTTTGTTTTTTATTTCTATAATAGCAAATTCATTATCTGTTATGATATGATATATACCGTCTTGCTCTATTTTAAATGATTTATTTTGAAGTTTTTTACCTAAGAGTATATCAAATTTATCCAAAAGATAAAAATTTTCTATAGTATTTAAATATTGCAAAGGATTTAAACTTTTTTCGTTTTCATATATAAAATCACCCTCGTTAATGCGTTCAAGCTCTTTCAATGCTCCGATGCTCCCAAGTTTTTCAGCTATAATTGCACCAATACTTCTTATATATCCACCTTCACTAATAGTAATATCAAAAGTTATAAAAGGGTGTTCATAGGAGATAAGATTTAAGTCATATATAATACTTTTTATTCTTTTAAGTTCAAAATCTTTATTTTCTCTTGCCAATTTATAAGCTTTTTTACCATCAATTTTTTTAGCACAATATTTTGGAGGAAGATACTCTATTTCTCCTTTTAAAGAGGATAAAACATTTTGTATTTTTTGATTTTCAATTTTTTCAACATTTAAAATCTTTTCAATTTTTTCAATATCTAATGTTTTACTAATAGCACCAAGATACAAAGTAGCTTTATACTTTTTTGGAGATTTTTTAAGAAATCTAAAAAGTTTTGTATATTGCCCAAAGGCTACTATTAAACATCCTTTTGCGAAAGGGTCAAGAGTTCCAGAATATCCTGCTTTTTTAGTATTGTATTTTCTTTTTATCTGTCTTAAATAATTGTTAGAGCTAATATCAGTTGGTTTATTGACGACAAAAAGTTTATTCATATTTTTTCTACAAATGATGCTAATATATCTCTTTTGGTTCCACCAAAATTGATTTTTAGTTTGAATTCTCTTTTTATTTTATTAACTTCTAAAACTCTTCCCATTCCAAAAATTTTATGTTTTATCAAATCTCCTTTTTTGAATGTTGTTGTTTTTTCAAGATTTAAACTACCTTTACATATTCCACATTCGCTTAAAAATCTACTTTTACTTAGATTTGTTCTTCTGCCTTTGTAAAATCTGCTATTGGAATGACTAAGAGTTAATTCTTTTTTCGCTCTTGTTATGGCTACATATCCAAGTCTTCTTTCCTCTTCTATATCGCTTCCATCCCCATTTATTGGAAAAAAACCCTCTTCTAAACCAATAACAAATAAATAATCAAATTCCAATCCTTTACTTGCATGAATACTCATTATGGATATGCTTTCTTTATCAATTTGGTCTTGATCGCTTTGTAAGGCTATATCATTTAAAAAATCATCCAAGTTTGCTTCCGGATGAACAATAATAAAATCTCTAAAAAGTCCGTAAAATTCATCTATATTTGCAATTTTTTCTATAGAATCGGGTAATTTTTGATAATACTCTTTTAAATGAAAAGTTTCTTCTAATAAATCTATAAATTCGTATGTTGATGTATTTAATTCTTTTTTAAGTTTTTTTAAGTTTTTAATAAATTTTTTAATTTCAACAATACTTTTTTTGCTACTAATACTTTTTGTTGCCAAATTTATATTTTTATCTAAAAATTGAAAAATTGATTGTTTTTGCTTGTATGCTGCTTTTACAATTTTGTTAATACTTATTTTGCCGATACCTCTTTTTGGTCTATTGATAATTCTTTTAAAAGAAAAGTCATCATTTGGATTTGCTATAATTCTTAAATAACTAATGATATCTTTTATCTCTGCTCTTTCATAAAATTTCACTCCCCCAACCATTTTATATGGCACTTGTGTCCTGTTTAATCCTTCTTCGATAGATCTGCTAAGTGCATTGATTCTATAAAGAATTGCTATATTTTGAGGTTTGACCCCGCTTTCAATCAATTTTTTAATGCGATTTCCGATGATATTGGCTTCTACTGTTTCATTTTCGCATTCTATGAAATCTATCTCTTTGCCATCGCCTTTGATGCTTTCAAGTTTTTTCCCAAGTCTTCCCCTGTTGTGTTCTATAAGGTTGTTAGCTGTTTTTAATATTTGATTTGTTGAACGATAATTTTTTTCTAATTTTATTATTTTTGCATTTGGAAACTCTTCAGGAAATTCCAATATATTTTTTATATTTGCTCCCCTCCAGCCATATATACTTTGATCATCATCTCCAACAACACAAATATTTTGATGATTAGAACAAAGTTTTTTGAGAAGTTTATATTGTAAATCATTTGTATCTTGATATTCATCAACCATAATATAATGATATCTATCGCTTGTTTGTTTACAAATATCATCATTTTCATCTAAAATTTTATATGTAAGTGATAATAAATCGTCAAAATCAACTAAATTGTTTTTTTCTATATATTCTTCATATTGTTTATAAACAGAAGCTATTATTTTATAATTTGGCTGTATCGATTTTGCTTCTGCAATTTCTGGCGAAATAAGGGAATTTTTGTATCTTGAGATTTCACTTGCTACCAAAGATATAGGTAAATCGCAACCCAAATTTTTTATAATTCTTTTTTTATCGTTTGTGTCAATAATAACAAAATTATTTTTTCTATTTATTTTATCAATATTAAATTTTAAAAAAAGTAAGCCAAATTTATGAAAAGTGCATAATAAAGGAGGATAAGAAATGTTACTGCCCAATATAGAAAGTGCTCTTTCTCTCATTTCATTCGCAGCTTTATTTGTAAAAGTTAAAGTAAGTGTATTTGCCGGATCTATTCCAGCGGATAACAGATAAGCAAGTCTTGTTGTTATTGTTTTTGTTTTTCCGCTTCCGGCTCCTGCTAGAATGAGCAAAGGTCCATCTACTGTTTTTGCTGCTATTTTTTGTTCTTCGTTTAATTCATTCAAAATTTTTTTCATATTATCTCTATTTAATTATTATTTATTCTTTATTATATCAAAAAATAATAAAATTATAATAATATGATTATTTTTTATTTTTTATTAATTTTTTATTATTTGGATTGGAAAGAAAAATGTCCATTGACTTTTTTATTCCATTTTTAGTATTTGTTTTTTCATTTTTTTCATCTTTGTCAGGTGGAGTTGATAGATTGATAAAAATCGGGGTGTTTTCAATAATTATTTGTAAAATAGAATATAAAGGCACACTAACAAAAGTTCCAAAATTTTCTCTTCCAAATCCTGCTTCAAAAGTTAATATTTGATCTTGAATTTTAGCACTTTGATAAGTATAACCTGACAAAGTAAAAAGAGCTATAGGTTTAAAATCATCCATTATATATTTTGGTAACTCTGGGTTGAAACTGATATTTTCAAGAGAAGCAAGTATTGAAAATTCTATATTTTCATCAAATAAAAATTGGATAATACCTTCGCAATTTTTAATCATTAACTTCCTAAAAATATTTTTACTAACGATATCATGAATCATTTTTTATTTCCTTGAATTTATTTAACATTTGTGAAACTTCATTTATTCCAATTTGCCAAAAATTTTCATCTTCTATATCAAATCCAAACATTCCTATAAGTTCTTTTGGACTTTTGCTACCTCCACTGGAAAGAAATTTTTTATAATGTTTTTTAAAATTTTTAGCTTTATTTTTATAAAGACCATATAATGCCATGACTAAAAGTTGTCCGTAGCTATAAGCATAACAATAAAAAGGAGTATGTATAAAATGTGGAATATAGCTCCACCATACTTTGTATTCGTTGGTTAATTCTACACTATCTCCAAACATTTTTTGATTTTCTTCTATCCAATATTGATTGAAATCATCAATGCTTACTTCATCCTCTTTTGAATGAACTCTTCTTTCAAAATTAGTAAAAATTATTTGTCTAAACAAAGTAGCAAATATATCTTCCAATTTTCCTCCATAGAGTGCTAAAAGTTCCTCTTTTGGAGTAATATTTTTAATATAATCAAAAAGTAGCATTTCTGCAAATACCGAAGCTGTTTCAGATGTAGTCAAAGGTGTATCACTTTCTAAATACCCAACTTTTCTGGATAAAGATTGATGGATGGCATGACCTAATTCATGAGCTATTGTAAAAATATCTCTTCTTTGACCTGTATAATTTAACATAACATAAGGATGAGTATCTGTTGATGCTGGATGAGAAAAAGCTCCTCCTCTTTTTTTATCTTTTGGAAAAACATCACACCAACCATTTTCCAAAGCCTGTAAAGCAATATTATAAAATTCTTCATCAAATGCTTTAAAAGAGTTCAAAACAAGTTCTTTTGCCTCCTTAAAAGGAATTTTATCATTTTCTTGAATATAAGGTGCATATCTATCATAATCATAAAGTTTATCATAACCCAATATATCTTTTTTGAGCATATAATATTCGCTTGAGAGATGAAAATTTTTACTTGTTGTATTTATAAGGGCATCAACACTTTTTTGAGTGATTTGATTGTCTATGTGCCTTGGTTCTTCTACGGTTTTATAATTTCTTATATCACATTCTATTTTTAAATCTTTTTTTATCATATTATAAATATATGAAGTCAAATGTAAATTATTATTTAACTGTTTTGTTAATGATTTTGCTGCACTTGCTCTTACTTTTCTTTTTTTATCATAAAGTTTAGAAAGTATTTCTTCTTCGCTGATTTTATCTCCTTTGAAGGAAAATTTTAACCTACTGAAATGTTCATCAAATAATCGACTAAATGCTCTTGAACTGGTTTGACTTTTTTTAAGGAGAATTTTTTCTTCTTTTTGAGAGAGTTGATGTTTTTTCTCTTTTTTTAATTTTTCTAAAAAATAATTATATTTTTTTGTTGTTTTTATAATTTGATTTTGTGTTTTTCTGCTTAATTTATTAAACTCTAATTCAAAAAAAAGTAAATGTTCTGAAATTTGAGTAAATTTTTGAGAATATTTTGCATAAAAACTTCCATTGTCAGAATTTTTTGCAAATTTTAAAAAAGCATAAGTTCCTGCTCTGCCGATATTATTTGATATATTTTCATATTCTTTTAAAGCTTTTAGGAATTGTTTAACATCCATTTTTGATAATTTATTTTTATATTTTTTTTCAAATTTTATAGCTTTAATTTCTGTTTTTTTTACACTATTTTCCAATTGTTGATCATTTTTAAATAAATCTTTTAAATCCCACTCGTTCATTTTTTATCCTATTAATTTTTCTAAAACTGCCATTCTAATGGCTACACCATTTTTTACCTGCTCTAATACTTTGCATCTTGGATCTTTCATACATGCATCGGATATGTCTATATTTCTATTTACAGGTCCTGGATGCAAAAGCAATACATTTTTATCTTGTAAAATTTCTTTTGTAATGCAAAAGTCATTTGCATAATCTTTTAAAGAACCATATATTTGGTTTGTATGTCTTTCTGTTTGTGTTCTTAAACTCATGATTATATCAACATCTTTTGTTCCACTTTTTAAATCATAATATTTTTTTAAATTTGTTTTTGGCATAAAATGAGGAGGTGCTATTAAAACTATATCAAGTCCAAAACGGCTTAATAGTTCAATATTGCTATTTGCAACTCTTGAATTTTTAATATCTCCCACAATCGCAATTTTTTTACCTTTTAAATCTGAAATATATTGTTTGATTGTAAATAAATCTAAAAGTGCTTGAGTAGGATGAACATGACTTCCATCACCTCCATTTATAATAGGACAGTGAAGATAATTTGAAAGTATTTTTGGAACACCTGCATTTTTGTGTCTAATTATGATAGCATTTGGACTCATAGCATCTAAATTTGCAGCTGTATCAAAAAGAGTTTCACCTTTGCTGGAAGAACTTTTTGAAACATCAAGACTGATGACATTAGCTCCCAATCTTTTGCTTGCCATTTCAAAACTACTTTTAGTTCTTGTGGAATTTTCAAAAAAAATAGTAATAATACTTTTTCCTGCTAAGATATTTCTTGGTTTTTTATCAAGAAAATCTTTTGCTCTTTTAAATAAATCCTCTATCTCTTGTTTCGTAAAATCAATAGTATTTATTAAATGTTTCACTTGCAAATCCAAATATTTAAAATTTTATTGTATAATAACATATAAAAAATTAAAAGGGGGCAAAAAATGAAAAAAATTATTGGAATAATTTTAATTTTATCTTCATTTTCTTTGATGGCAGACAGTATTAGTTTTAACGATTCAATTCCAGTTATAAATAGTGAACCTATTTATAAAATGGTAACAACAAGAACTCCATATCAAGAATGTTGGAACGAACAAGTGCCTGTTTCTAGTGGAACAAACAATGGGGCTTTAGGAGCTTTGATAGGAGGAGTTGCTGGAGGAATTTTAGGACACCAAGTAGGTGGAGGTGGTGGAAAAACAGCTGCTACAGTTGGAGGTGCAATAATAGGAACATTGGTTGGAAAAAATTTATCAAACAATAACAGTGGAGGTTCAACATCATATAGAACTCAAAGAAAATGTGTAACAAAATACAACGAAAAAGAAGAAGAAAAATTTATAGGTTATAAAAATATAGGTAATTACAAAGGAAAAACTATCATAAAATACAGTGATCGTCCTTTAAGTAGAATAAGATTAAGAATTATTGTAAATTATTAATTTTTTGGGACACCTGTTTTTAAAGGTGTCCTTATTTATTATGTAGTTTTATGCATATTTGCAGTATGTCTATGGCTGCTGGAGTAACTCCGCTTATTTCGCTTGCAGCGAAAAGTGTCGGAGGATTGATTTTTTTTAATTTTTCTTTGATTTCGTTGCTTAAACCTGATATTTTGTCGATTTCTAACTCTTTTGGTATTTTTAAATCCATTAAATTTTTCATTTTATCTATTTGGGCTTTTTGTTTTTGTATGTAATTGTAATATTTTGCTTCTATTAAAATTTGTTCTTTTATATTTAAAGGCAAATTTTTAAAATCATCAACAAGTTTATCCAATTTGTCAATAGTAAAACTTTTTCTAGCTACTATTTTTTTAAGTTCAACTTTATCGGAAATTTTATCTTCATTTATGGAATTTAAAAAAGCATTATTTTCTTTTGAAGGGGTTAAAAAACTATTTTCAAGTAAACTCAAGCCTTTGTTAGTCTGCTCTTTTTTATAAAGCATTTTTTGATATGTTTCTTCATCAATCAATCCCAATTTGTATCCATAACTCATCAATCTAATATCAGCATTATCCTCTCTTAAAAGGAGTCTGTATTCTGCTCGACTAGTAAACATTCTATAAGGTTCTTTCGTTCCTTTTGTTACCAAGTCGTCTATTAAAACTCCGATATATGCTTCATCTCGTCTAAATATTAAAGGTTCTTTTTTATCACAACTTAAACTTGCATTTACCCCTGCCATAAATCCTTGAGCTGCAGCTTCTTCGTATCCTGTTGTTCCGTTTATTTGACCAGCACAATATAAACCTTTGATTTTTTTTGTTTCTAATGAATGTTTAAGCTCGGTCGGATCAATAAAATCATACTCTATGGCATATCCGTATCTAACAATTTTTGCATTTTCTAAACCTTTTATAGAATGTATCATTTCGATTTGTGTATCTACTGGCAAAGATGTTGTAAGTCCATTTATATAATACTCTGTTGCCTCCTTCGTTTGAGGTTCCATAAAAAGATGATGTCTGTCTTTATCGCTAAAACGATTTACTTTATCTTCGATACTTGGGCAATATCTAGGGCCTACTCCTTCTATTTGTCCTGTAAATAAAGGAGCTCTGTAAAAATTATTTTCTATAATTTTATGTGTAGTTTCATTTGTATAAGTTATATAACAAGGAAGTTGCTTCGGATTGAAATTTGTTTTATCTGTTCTAAAACTAAAAGGAACAGGCGGAGTGTCTCCATCTTGAAGTTCCATTTTTGAAAAATCAATAGTTTTTGCATCTATTCTTGCACAAGTTCCAGTTTTTAATCTTTGAACATTCAATCCTAAACTTTTTAAAGAATCGCTTAGTTTGTTTGATGGGAATTCTCCAAATCTTCCTGCTTTTTGTCTAAAATCTCCAATATGAATAAGTCCTTTTAGAAAAGTTCCAGAAGTTATAATAACTTTTTTAGCTCTGTATTGGTTTTTTAAATTTGTTATAACTCCTGTAACTTCTTCATTTTCGACTATAATTTTATCTGCTATTTCTTGTTTAAGATAGAGATTTTCAGTATTTAGACAAATATTTCTCATAAATATTCTGTATCTATCCATATCTATTTGAGCTCGACTTCCTCTAACAGCAGGTCCTTTTGAACTGTTTAAGGTTCTAAATTGAATAGCTGTGTTATCGGTGGTAATCCCCATTTGACCGCCTAGGGCATCAATTTCTTTTACAAGATGACCTTTTGCAAGACCTCCAATAGCTGGATTACAACTGGCTGCTCCAATTTGCTCAACAAGTATAGTAATAAGCAAGGTTTTTTTACCCAATCTTGCAGAACTTAAAGCTGCTTCTATACCTGCATGACCACCACCAATAACGATAATATCAAATTTCATTTATTTCTCCATAAAAATTAAAGTATTATTATAGCACTTTAGCTCTTATTTTAGTATAATATATGTTAGGTTAAATATAAAAAAGGATTTTAATTGTTTACTGGAGTTATTAGAGAAATTGCAAAAGCTAATCTTATTGGAAATAAAATAAAAATAAATGCAAAATATAAACCAAATATTGGCGATTCTATTGCGATAAATGGTGCTTGTTTGAGTGTTGTAAAAGCTGATAGCAATAGTTTTGAAGTAGATATTTCTAGTGAAAGCAAAAAAGTTATTGCTTTGGAGAATTATTATAACAATAATGTCCATATTGAACCTGCTATGAAATTAAGTGATAGATTAGAGGGGCATATTTTGCAAGGGCATATTGATTGTAAGGGAAAAATTGAAAAAATAATAAAAAATGGAATAAGTTATGATTTTTTTATTTCAATCCCAACAGAATTTATGAAATTTATTATACCAAAAGGAAGTATAGCAATAGATGGAGTCAGCTTAACGATAAACGATGTTTTTAAAGATAGTTTTAGACTCACTATTATACCAATTACTGTTGAAAATACACTTTTCAAAGAGTATAAAATTGGTAGGATTGTTAATATAGAAACTGATATGTTTGCAAGATATATATATCATATTTTTAAAGATAAAAAATCTATTAGCTGGGACGATGTAGATGCAATCATGGCAAGATGGATGTAATAACTACAACAAATAATCCAAATTTTTTGATGTGATAAGCTGTGATTTCGGCTTACTTATATAATATCCTTGAGCATAATTAAAACCTAAATTTTTAACCATATTATATACATTTTTGTTATGAACATATTCTGCAATAGTTTTGATTTTTAATTTTTTTGCAAAATCAACAATAGTGCTTGTTATTATTTGAGCATCTTTATTAATATTAATATTTTTTATAAGAGATCCGTCTATTTTTAAAAAATCTACATCCAATTTAAGAACATATTCAAAATTTGAATAACCGCTTCCAAAATCGTCTATGGCAATTTTACCTCCCAAAGCTTTTAATTCTCTTAAAAAATTAGTAACTTGTTTATAATTTTCTATCCCTTCGCTTTCTAGTATTTCAAATACCAGCCAAGAGCCAATATCGTTTTTTTCAAGTTGTTTTAGAATGAATTGGCTTGTTTCTTTGTTTAAAATATCATTAACTGAGAGATTAATAGAAAATTCGCAATTTGAAAATTTTGCACTTTCTAAAACTTGATTAAAAATCTCTTTTGTCAATTTGGGATATAACTTTGTTTTTTTCGCTGTTTCTAAAAAATCAACAGGATTTAGTATTTTATTTTCTTTTGATTGTAGCCTCATAAGGGATTCGTATTTGTCAATTTTGTTTAATTTAATATCATAAATTGGTTGAAAATATGGAATAACTTTATGATTTTGCAAAGCTTGTTTTATTGTTTTGGTCATTTTTATATTTTTTTCTTGCATATTTTCTAAATGTGAATTGTCTGAATATATTTCATATTGGGTTTTTTTATTTTTTGATCTTTTAAAGGCAGTATGAGCAAGTTTTAAAAGGTTATGTTGGCTTATAGATGCACCTATTGTGAAACTAATATCCAATCTGTTGTCTTTAACTTTAAAAGTTGTTCTAATAATTTTAGAAGAAATATAATGTAAATATTTTTTTAACTCTTCTTTTGTTTTGTATTTTTTTGTAAAAATAGCATAATTGTCTGCTTCAAGCTTATAAAGTTTGGAATTCTTGTTTGGTAAATTTTTTGACAACCAAGAATAAACTTGTTTTAAAATTTCATCTCCAAAATCATATCCATAATAGTCATTAATATCTTCAAAAGAATCAATATTGATTAAAATTAAAGTTTTATATTTTGAACTCTTAGAATTATTAATTTTTTTTAACAAAAAAGATCTATTTAATAAATAAAAACTATTATTTTTGCTATTCTTTGTCCTGATATTGTTCAATTAATTCCTTCATTTTATTTTTTTATATAAAATTATATCTATTTACTTATTAAACTTTATTTAATAAAATTTTCAGTATAATCTTTTTCTTAAATCTCACACACCAATCCTTAAAGGTTGCGTTTTTTAAAGCGTTGATGGGTGTGGAGGATAAAACCAAAATTTTGAAGGAGATGAAATGGTTACTATGAAGGACCTATTGGAATGTGGCGTTCATTTTGGACATCAAACTAGAAGATGGAATCCAAAAATGAAAAAATATATTTTTGGAGAAAGAAAAAATATATATATTATTGATTTACAAAAAACTTTGAGATATTTTAGATATACTTATAATATAGTCAGAGATGCAGCAGCAGAAGGAAAAACTATTCTTTTTGTAGGAACAAAAAAACAAGCTAATGCTTCTATTAGAGAATTTGCTCAAAAATGTGGTATGCCTTTTGTAGATCACAGATGGCTTGGTGGTATGCTTACAAACTTTGAGACTATTAAACAATCAATAAGAAAGCTTGAAGTTATACAAAAAATGGAAGAAGAGGGGCAACTTGATCTTCTTACAAAAAAAGAAGCTTTAGTTCTTAGAAGAAAAAAAGAAAAATTAATGAATTATCTTGGTGGTATTAAAGATATTAAAAAAACTCCTGACATGATATTTGTTATTGATACAGTAAAAGAAAAAATTGCTGTTGGAGAAGCAAATAAACTTGGCATTCCTGTAATTGCTCCTATTGATACAAATTGTGATCCTGATGTTATTGATTTTCCAATTCCTGGAAATGATGATGCTATTAGAAGTATTCAACTTTTTTGCAAAGAAATGTGTGAAGCTATTATAGAAGGAAAAGAAATTTTAGCTCAAGATCAAGCAGAGCAAGAAGAAAATAATAAAATTGAAAAAACTCAAGAAGAAATAACTGAAACAGTCAAAGAAGAAAATAAAGATATTGAAGAAGTTAAAAAAGAGGAGAATGAATAATGGCAGCAATTAGTGCAGCATTAGTAAAAGAATTAAGACAAATGAGTGGAGCAGGTATGATGGATTGTAAAAAAGCTCTTGTTTCCACAGATGGTGATAAAGAAAAAG
This sequence comes from Campylobacterales bacterium, assembly GCA_027044945.1. Taxonomy (GTDB): domain Bacteria; phylum Campylobacterota; class Campylobacteria; order Campylobacterales; family JALSKU01; genus JALSKU01. The sequence continues at coordinate 25,568 of JALUBK010000026.1, read as the reverse complement.
CAATGGCTTTATTAAGAGAAAAAGGTCTTGGAAAAGCTGCTAAAAAATCAGATAGATTGGCAAGTGAAGGTTTGGTTAGTGTAAAAATAAGCGATGATTTTAAAACAGCTACCATGACTGAAATCAATTCTGAAACTGATTTTGTTGCTAAAAATAAAAATTTTATTGATTTGACTTCAAAAATAACAAATTTTGTTCAAGAAAAAGATGTTGCTAATGTTGATGAATTAAAAAATCAAGATATTGATGGTGTAGTTTTTGAAGACTTTTTTAATACTCAAATTGCGACGATCGGGGAAAATCTTGTAGTAAGAAGAATAGCCACTATTAAAGCAGATAATAATGGAGTAGTTAACGGATATGCTCATTCAAATGGAAGAGTAGGGGTTATACTAGGTGTCGCTTGTGAAAATGAAGAGGTGGCCAAAAAAGCAGTTTCTTTGCTTAAAAATATATCTATGCATGCTGCTGCGATGGGACCTAAATATATTAGTTTTAAAGAATTGGACCCTGAATTTGTAGCTAAAGAAACAGAAGCTTTAAAAGCAACAATTGAAAAAGAGAATATAGAACTTGCAAGACTTGGCAAAACTTTAAAACATGTTCCGCAATATGCTAGCAAACTTCAGTTAACAGATGAAGTTTTAGCTAATGCAAAAAAACAGATTGAAGAAAATTTAAAAGCACAAGGTAAGCCTGAAAAAATTTGGGATAGAATTATTCCTGGTCAAATGGAAAGATTTATTGCTGATAATACTTTATTGGATCAAGAATTAACATTGCTTAGTCAATTTTATGTGATGGATGATAAAAAAACTGTAGAACAAGTTTTGGAAGAAAAAAGTAAAGAATTTGGCGGTAAAATCGAGATAGTTAAATATGTTAGATTTGAGCTTGGAGAAGGATTAGAAAAAAAAGGTTGTGATTTCGCTACAGAAGTTGCTGAACAATTAAAGTAAAATATAGTATAATTATAAGTTGTGAGCAACAAAAACATGAATAGAGAATGGAAAGGCTCTGTAAATGGCTCACAACAAAACAAAAACAGCGAATATCTTCTTAAATGTGAAGATATTTCACATTCTTTTGATTATCCTCTTTTTAATAATGTTTCTCTTAGCTTAAAACCAAAAGAAAGTATTGCGATATTGGGTGTAAGTGGTAGTGGAAAATCTAGTCTCTTACATATACTTTCTACTCTTTTAAAACCAAACAAAGGTCGAGTTTATATAAAAAATAAAAATATTTATAATTTAAAAGATGATGAAAAATTAAAATTAAGAAGAGAAGAAATTGGTATCATTTTCCAATCTCATTATTTGTTTAATGGTTTTAGTGTCTATGAAAATATAGAATTGTCTTCTATCTTAACAAAACGACCAATAGATAAAAATCTTTTAAAAATATTTAATATTGAAAATGTTTTAAATAAAAAAGTAACTCAACTATCTGGTGGACAACAACAAAGAGTTTCTCTTGCGAGAGTGTTGACTAAAAAACCAAAAATAATTTTTGCTGATGAACCGACTGGAAATCTTGATAACAAAACAGCTAAAGATGTTATAGAATCTGTTTTTAAATACATTGATTTGAAAAATGCTGCACTGTTTTTAGTGACACACGATAAAGATTTGGCAGAAAAATGCGATAAAATTTATAGATTAAAAGAGGCAAAGTTAATCAGGGAGAAATAAATGAGTTTTTTCAATTTAATTTCTGGAAATAATGCAATTTTATTTATGCTTTTATTTTCAAGAGTAAGTTCCATGATGATTTTTTTCCCTTTTTTTTCATACGGAACCATTCCTGTTTCTGTAAAAGCTTCATTTGCCATGTTTATAACTTTTTTTCTTTTTCCTCATGCGGTATTGAATTTACATAGTTTTGATGCAGTAAGTTTGTTTTTAGCGGTTATGAGTGAATTTTTGTTTGGTTTGATTGCGGGAATTATATTGCAAATTGTTTTTGCAGCTTTGGGATTGGCAGGAGAACAAATATCATTCATAATGGGCTTTTCTATGTCAAGTGCTATTGATCCGATGACGGGAATTAATTCACCTATCATAGGTAGATTTTTAATGCTTTTGGCGGTATTGATTATGCTTGCGACAAATGGTCATTATCTTATACTTATTTTTTTAAATAATACAATAGGTAAAATACCTTTAGGCAATTTTTATCCTGATATATCTGTTTGGAAATATATAAGTTATGCTATTGGCAAAATGTTTGTTTTAGGTTTTGTTATATCTTTTCCTGTTATTGCTATATCTTTATTAAGTGATATTATTTTTGGAATGCTTATGAAAACTATGCCACAGTTTAATCTTTTAGTTGTAGGCTTTCCTATAAAAATTGCACTTTCTTTTGTTGTTTTAATAGCTGTTTTGTCTTCAAGTATGTATATTTTTCAAAATGAATTTTTAAAAGCCATGTCGTATCTCATGAAAGCATTTTAAAAATTTGACTAAAATAAAACAAAATTAATCTACATTGAAAATATATTATTATACAATAAAGAAAAATATATTTTTGGAGTTTAATTATGCAAATATTATTAATTAATGATAATTCTTCTGTTTCTAAGCTTATGAATTTAACAGCAAAAAAGTATGATTATTTTTTAGATGAAATAAAAAATATAGAGGAGCTTAACGATAAAAATTATGATATAGTTTTTATTGATGATGGGTTGGATATTGATCTTGAAGATATAAAAAATAAAATAAAATGTGATGAATTGGTGCTGATAGGCTCGAAGGGAACAGAAAAGCCTGAAGAATATAAATATATGCTTTTAAAACCATTTTTACCAAATGATTTTAAAGAGATAGTTGAAAATATAAGTTCATTGAAAAAAGCAAATGAAGAAATAATAGCATCTGAAGAATTGCCAGAAGAAATAAATTTTGATGATGATTTAAAAGAAGAAGATTTTTCACTAGAGGAGCTTCAATTGGAAGATGAAACATCAAACAAAGATAAAGAATTAAATAATAATGAAAATAAAGAAGGTTTGGATAATTTGAAAAATGATGATGAAAAGGGAGTGTTAGATAAAGAAGATATTGATGAAGTAAAAGGATTATTAGAAGATGAAGAAGATGAAAAAAATGAAGACGACGAAGATGAGTTGATTGAAGATGAAGATATTCAAGAAAAATTAGATGAAGATGATGAAAAAGAAATAAACGAAAACGACGAAAACGAAGTTCAAGATAATTTGATTGAAGATGAAAAAAACGAAAACGACGAAGAAGAGTTGATTGAAGATGAAGATATTCAAGAAATTGAAAAACCTAAAGAAGAATCAGATAAAAATGATGATTTTGAAAATTTGGATGAAGAAAGTATGTTAGAATTATTCGAAGAAAAAAATAAAAATGATGATTTTGAAAATAATAAGATAGAAAGAACAAACAACAACAACGAAGATGAGGACAACATGTATATAGAAAATATAGAAGAGATAAAAAAAAGCAAAAAGAACAAAAAAAGCAAAAAGAACAAAAAAGAGAAAAAAATTAATAATTCACAAATCAAAGAAGAGATAGTAAATAAATTATTGGATATAGATACATTAAAAGATGTTCTTGATGGGATGGAGATAAGAATAAAATTTTATAAAAAAAAATAAAGGTTTAAGCTTTGAATATTTATGGCACTATTTTAATTTTATCCGGTCCTAGTGGAGCAGGAAAAAGTTCTTTGATAAATGAACTTAATAAAAAGATTGATAATTTATACTTTTCTGTTTCTGTAACAACAAGAAAAAAAAGAAAAGAAGAAATTGATGGGGTTGACTATCATTTTGTTTCAAAAGATGAGTTTAAAAAAGATATTGAAAAAGGGATGTTTTTAGAGTGGGCATTAGTGCATGGTCATTATTATGGAACATCACTTAAATACACAATAGATGCACTAAAAAAAAATAAAATCGTTTTGTTTGATATAGATGTTCAAGGATATTTTCAAGCAAAAGAAAAATTTGGAAATTTAATTACTTCTGTGTTTATTACAACTCCTTCAATAAAAGTTTTAAAAACAAGATTATTAAAAAGAGACACAGATTCTTTAAGCGAAATAGAAAAAAGAGTTGAAAATGCAAAAAAAGAGTTACAAAAAGCAAAAGAATATGATTATTTTATTGTTAATGATGATTTTGAATTAGCAAAAAAACAACTTTTGAGTATTGCGATATCATCAAAAGTAAAAACATTTTCTATAAATATAGATAATTTTATAAAAAAATGGGTATAATATAAAAATTTTTTTTAGGAGAATATTATGGGTATCGGAACAAATGAATTATTAATTGTTTTAGCTATTGTCGTTATACTTTTTGGAGCTAAAAAAATTCCTGATTTGGCAACTGGCTTAGGAAAAGGAATAAAAGATTTTAAAAAAGCAATAAGAGAAGATGATGAAGTAGATAATTCTGTATCTACAAAAGAAAAATTAGAGGGCAAAGAAAAAACTTCAGAAACTATAAAATCTCAAGAATCAACAAAAGCATAGGTTAAAATTTGAAAAAAAAAGTTTTATCTGTATTAAAAAAACATATTGATAAAGATATTGTTTTAGAAAAGCCAAAGGATTTGAATTTTGGACATTTTTCAACCCCTATATCTTTTTCATTGGCAAAAGAGTATAGAAAATCACCTATTTTGATAGCTAATGAATTAAGTAAAACACTACAAAATGAATCAATTTTTTGTGGTGTAGATGCCATAAAAGGTTATATAAATTTTACATTAAGTGATGATTTTTTGGATGAATATACCACTTGGGCTTTAAAAAATGAAACTAATTTTGCAAAGGATGACAAAAATGAAAAAATTCTTTTAGAGTATGTTAGTGCCAATCCAACAGGACCTCTTCATATAGGACATGCAAGAGGTGCTGTTTTGGGCGATACTCTTTATAGAATTGCTAAACATTTGGGTTATAAAATTACAAGCGAATATTATGTGAATGATGCAGGAAGTCAAATAGAAATGCTTGGAGTTTCTATTTTTTTAAACGGACAAAATAATTTTTTAAATATTGCTGTTGAATGGCCAAAAGAGTATTATAAGGGAGATTATATCAATGACTTGGCTTTTGAAGCAAAAGAAAAGTTTGGGATAGAAATTTTTAAAGATAAAAAAAATATATCAAAACTTTCTTATTGGGCAAAAGACAAAATGCTAAATCTTATCAAATCCAATTTAAAAGAGTGTGGAATAGAATTTGATAATTTTGTTAGCGAAAAAAAATTGTATGATAAATGGGATGAAGTATTTGATAAACTAAAAGCAAATCAAGCAGTTTATGAAAAAGATGGTAAATGGTGGCTTGATTCGGAAAAATATGGAGATGAGAAAAATAGAGTTATTATTAGGGATGATGGAAGACCTACATATTTAGCTGGAGATATAATTTATCATAATGATAAATTTGAAAGAGAATATGATAAATATATCAATATTTGGGGAGCGGATCATCACGGTTATATCGCAAGAGTGAAAGCTGCTATAAAATTTTTGGGATATGATGAAAATAAGCTTGAAGTGATTCTTTCACAAATGGTTTCTCTTTTAAAAGGTGGAGAACCGTATAAAATGAGTAAAAGAGCCGGTAATTTTATACTCATGAGTGATGTTGTTAATGATATAGGAAGCGATGCTTTAAGATTTATTTTTCTTACAAAAAAAAGCGATACACATTTAGAGTTTGATGTAGATATGTTTAAAGCAAATGATAGCTCAAATCCGATATATTATATCAATTATGCCCATGCTAGAGTTCATCAGCTTTTTGAAAAAAGTGGAAAATCAGAAAAAGATATTATAAATACAAAACTTTTAAATCTTGAAAGTGATGAAAAAAATATACTTTTTTATTCTTTATTATTGCCTGAAATTTTAGAAGATGCTTTTTCTCAGAGAGCTTTGCAAAAATTGACCGAATATTTAAAAAATTTAGCTTCTTTTGTTCATAAATTTTATAATGAACATAGAGTCGTAGGAAGTGAAAAAGAAGATATTTATCTGAAAATATTTGCTACGGCTGCACTCAGCATAAGAACAGGGCTTAAACTGATCGGTATCACAGCAAAAAATAAAATGTAAGTTATAAACAGAAGATTATTCTTCTGTTTGCTTATTATTTTCGTAATTTTTTAAAAAATCTTCTATATTGTATTTTGCTCTGTATTCTGGTGTCATAAGATGAATAAGAATATCTCCAAGATCAAGAACTATCCATTCTCCGCTTTCCTCAACACCAAGTATTTCCTCGCCATTTTTTTTCGTTTCATTTTTTAAATCATCAAGCAAAGAAGCCCCATGTCTTTCTCCTAAAGTTGTAGAAATAATTACAGTATCTACAAAATAATCTTTCTCTCTCATATCAAAAACTTTTATATTTTTGCCTTTTTTTTCATCAATAATAGATGTTATAAAATCTATTCTTTTATTCATTTGTTTCCTTTTGTAATACTTTATAATTTCATCCGAGACGGATGTTGGTAGATATCTTTTATCCAAAGTTTCTCTTAGTTTTGTGGAACTAATATTAGCTGAAATTTTTAAATTTATCAAGTTTTTTGGCACTTTTATATTATTTCTTGTTGCTACAATAAAAGTTACAAGTTTATTTAATTGATTAAAATTTTTCCATTTGTGTAAATCTTTTAAATTATCCGCACCGATAATAAGGTAAAAATTATTTATATTATATAATTTTTTTAAATATTTTACAGTTTCTATGGTTGTAACAGCTCTATTTTGTTTTATTTCATAATCCAAAATAGATACTTTTTTATAATTTTTAAATATTGTTTTAAGCCATTTGTATCTAATGTTTTGTTCAGCATAAAACTTTTCTTTAAAAGGATTGATATATGTTGGAACAATAAAAAGTTTATCTATTTTTATTTTGTTTATTATTTTTTTTACAATTTGTTCATGACCAATATGAGGAGGGTCAAAACTTCCCCCAAAAAGTGCAATATTCATTTTTTTATTCATTTATATACCTTTTTAAACCAAATTATACTAAAATATTTAAAATTTTTTCATAAAAGGAAAAGTATGGCTATAAAAGTTGCAATAAATGGCTTCGGGAGGATAGGCAGATGTGCAGCAAGAATTATAACAAAAAGAGAAACGACAGAACTTGTAGCGGTAAATGATACCAGTAAAAGAGAAATGACAAAAAATCTTTTAAAATATGATTCTGTGCATGGAAGATTTGATGAGAGTGTAGAAATATTGGAAAATGATTATATGCAAATTGGAACTCAAAAAGTAAAGTTTTTTTCTGACAGAGATCCAAATAATTTAAAATTTGCAGAATATGGTGCGGATGTGGTTTTAGAATGCACGGGTGTGCTTCTTACAAGAGAACAAGCAATAGCACACATAAATCAAGGAGTTAAAAAAGTAGTTTTTTCAGCTCCGGCAAAAGATGATACCCCAACTTTTGTAATAGGTGTAAATAGCGATAAATATAATGGAGAAAATATTGTTTCAAATGCGAGTTGCACTACAAATGCATTAGCTCCTATTGTTAAACTTTTAAATAATGCTTATGAAATAGAAAAAGGTTTGATGAGCACTATTCATTCTTATACAAATGATCAAAATTTACTAGATGTTAAGCATAAAAAAGATTTAAGAAGATCCAGAGCGGCTGCTGTCAATATTATTCCTACTACAACCGGAGCAGCAAAAGCCATAGGTCTTGTTTTGCCTGAACTTCAAGGAAAACTTCAAGGTTTGGCTCTTAGAGTTCCGACTCCAAATGTGTCTATGATTGATTTGAGCGTAATTGTAAAAAAAGAAATCGAATTAAATGATTTAAAAAAATTATTTATTAAAGCAAGTGAAAATGAATTTAAAGGTCTTATTGGCATTGATAATGAAAAATTGGTTTCAAGTGATTTTAATGGAGAAAGCATTAGCACTGTTATTCCTTTGGATTTGCTTCAAGTAGTAGATGGCAATTTGATAAAAGTTATGGGATGGTATGATAATGAGTGGGGTTATTCTGAAAGATTGGTTGATATGGCCATGCTTGTAAGTTCAAAGGGGTAAAAATGTTACAAACAATACGAGATTTACAAATAGATGAAAAAAGAGTTTTTATAAGATGTGATTTTAATGTTCCTAAAGATGAATTTGGAAATATTACTGATGACAGAAGAATAAAAGAAGCACTTCCTACTATTATGTATTGCATTGATCATGATTGTAAAATAATTCTTGGAAGCCATTTTGAAAGACCAACCCCAGGAGTGTATGAAGAAAAATATTCTCTTGATCCTGTTGCAAAAAGACTTCATATATTATTGCAAAAAGATATCTTAAAAGCAAAAGATGTTGTTGGATCTGATGCAAAAGAAAAAGCTAAGCAAATGAGAAATGGAGATATTTTGCTTTTGGCAAATTTAAGATTTCATCCGGGTGAAACAACAGATGATGAAAATTTTGCTAAAGAATTAGCCAATTTTGCTGATATTTATATAAATGATGCTTTTGGTGCATGTCACAGGAAACATGCATCTATTCATGCTTTAGCTTTGCAATTTCCTATAAATAGAAGAGCTGCTGGATTTTTACTTGCCAAAGAGGTTAATTTTTTTAGTAAAATTTTAGAACATCCAGATAAACCTTTTGTGGCTGTTGTTGGAGGAAGTAAAGTTTCTGGAAAATTACAAGCTCTTTTAAATCTTATTAATAAAGTAGATAAAATTATAGTTGGTGGAGGAATGGCTTTTACTTTTTTAAAAGCACAAGGTTATGAGACAGGAAAATCACTTGTTGAAGAAAATTTGATTGTTGAAGCTAAAGAGATAATGAGAAAAGCTTTAGAAAATAATGTAAAATTTTATTTGCCGATAGATTTAGTTGTAGCTCCCCAAATGAGTGAACATGCTATCGTAAAATATATTCCTTCTCAAGAAATTCCAAAAGATTGGATGGGGCTGGATATAGGACCGGCTAGTTCAAGGCTTTTTAGAGAAGTTATTAATGATGCTCAAGTTATTGTTTGGAACGGACCTATGGGTGTATATGAAATGGATAAATTTTCTAAAGGAAGTATCATGATGAGTCATCATATAGCTGAATCACATGCCATAACTATTGTAGGAGGAGGGGATACTGCTGATGTTACCAAAAAAGCTGGAGATATTGATGAAATGAGCTTTGTTTCAACTGGCGGAGGAGCTTCGTTAGAGCTTATGGAAGGGAAAAAACTTCCTGGTATTGAAGTTTTGGAGGTAAAAAAAATATGATTTTTGCAACAAATTTTAAAACTCATCACACAAGAGTTTCTACTAAGGAATATATGAAAAAATTACAGGATTTTATCATAAAAGAAAATATAAAAGATGATATTTTTGTGTTTCCAACTTCTACTTCTTTGGGCAATTTTAAATTGCCTTCCAATATGTTTATGGGTGTGCAAAATGCATATCCTGCGATAAATGGTTCTTATACTGGTGAAATCGGACTTGAACAAATCAATGAATTTGATTTGAAAACAATTTTGATAGGGCATAGCGAAAGAAGAACAATTTTAAAAGAATCTCAAGAGTTTATTGCTCAAAAGTTTAATTATTTTAAAAAAAATAATTTTAAAATAATTTATTGTATTGGAGAATCTAAAGAGATAAGAGATGAGGGTTTTGAAAGTGCCATGGAATATCTTTGGAGTGAGTTTGATGGCATTGATATTTCTTATGACAAATTAATCGTTGCATATGAGCCTATATGGGCTATTGGAACGGGTGCGAGTGCCAAAAAAGAAGATATTGAGCAAATTTTATCAAGTTTGAGAGTTAAGATTGAAGCACCTTTGTTGTATGGAGGCAGTGTTAAGAGTTCAAACATTAAAGAAATTGCAGGTATAAAAGATTGTGATGGTGTGCTGGTAGGAAGTGCAAGTTTAAAAGTTGAAAATTTTTGTGAAATAATAAAAAATAGTAAAAAATAAAAAAGGATGTATATGTTTATGAAAGGCAAAAAAGGGTTGGTTGTAGGAATAGCAAATAATAAGTCTATTGCTTATGGAATTGCAAAAGCGGTTGCAGATCAGGGAGCAGACTTGGCTTTTACTTATTTGAATGAACAATTGGAAAAAAGAGTAAGACCAATAGCAAAAGAGCTAGGAAGCGATAAAGTATATAAACTTGATGTAAATAATGATGAAGAATTGAAATCTTTAGAGGGATTAATATCTAAAGATTTTGGTAAAATTGATTTTATAGTTCATTCTGTTGCTTTTGCTCCAAGATCGGCACTTGATGGAAGATTTATTGATACCGAAAGAAAAGCTTTTGATATAGCTATGCAGACATCTGTTTATTCTTTGATTGCACTTTGTAAAGCTTGTGAAAATGTTATGAACGACAATGGGTCTGTTTTGACTTTGACATATTTGGGAGGACCAAAATATATACCTCATTATAACATTATGGGAGCAGCAAAAGCAGCACTTGAATCAAGTGTAAGATACTTAGCCGTTGATTTAGGCAATAGAGGCATAAGAGTAAATGCTATCAGTGCGGGTCCTATAAAAACTTTGGCAGCAAGTGGGATAGGTGATTTTAGATCAATATTGAAATGGAATGAAGTAAATACCCCTTTAAATAAAAATGTTACAATAAATGAAGTTGGCAATAGCGGAATGTATTTATTGAGCGATTTAAGCACAGGAGTAACTGGAGAAGTTCATTATGTAGATGCTGGATACAATATAATGGGAATGGGTGCCATAGACAAAGATGAAAACAACAAAACAATAATGAAATGGGACAAAATCCGTTAAGAAAAGGCAAACTGCTTTGCCTTTTTAGGATTTTGTGACTTTTTTTCTATGTAAGCCCTAAAATCAAGGATTTTAGTGGCGAACATAAAAAAGTCTGAGCACCTTGAAATAAATCGTAGCGAGTGAAACGAGGTAGATTTATGGTTAAGAAAAGGCAAACTGCTTTGCCTTTTTAGGATTTTGTGACTTTTTTTCTATGTAAGCCCTAAAATCAAGGATTTTAGTGGCGAACATAAAAAAGTCTGAGCACCTTGAAATAAATCGTAGCGA
>JALUBK010000026.1:0-14380 GCA_027044945.1 Campylobacterales bacterium | reverse complement strand
GTGAAACGAGGTAGATTTATGGTTAAGAAAAGGCAAACTGCTTTGCCTTTTTAGGATTTTATAATATAAACATTATTTGAGAAAGTATAAGAACTATCATCATTAAAGAGAAAAATATATAATGAAAAAATTGTTTAAACCATGGTATGTGTTTTGTTTTTTGCATAATAATAGGCACTATATAAAATGTTAATGCCAAAGTTAATCCTATGCTTACTTTAATATCAAGTAATAAATTTACAGTTTTCAAATGAAAGCTAAACAAATACAAACCGCTTAAAATTAAAAAAATATTATTAATTTTGATAATCTTTCTAGCTCTTTTGCCAGTTAAATCGTCTATATTAATATATATTCTTTTGTCATATTTTGTTTTAAGTATAGGGATAATAAAAGTTCTACAAAATACCGTTCCTATGAAAAATATTATAGTTATAATATGAATTATTTTAGCCACAACATAAGTAATAATCATAATAGTAATTTCCTTTTTATTGTTTAAATATTTGAGCCGGAACTGAAAAATAGTAGCCCTGAGAAAACTCTATGCCTATTTGTGAGACAATTTTTTGAATCTTTTCATTTTCTACAAATTCAGCTATAATATCTATATTCATAGAAGAAGCAAATTCACTGATCGCTTTTACTATTTTGTAACTTTTTTGATTTGTATCTATATTTTTAATATATTTTCCATCTATTTTGATAAAATCAATATCAAGCTCATTGATACGCTCAAAGTTAGAATATTCAACACCAAAATCATCAATAGCTAGTTTAAATCCTGCTTTTTTTAATTCTTTAAGCTGAATGATATTGTCATATGTGCCTCCAGCACTTATTCCTTCTAAAATCTCTAAAACAATTTGTCCAGCACTAAGATGATAAAAATCTAATCTTTCCAATAAATATTCTTTAAGTTTTTTATTATAAAGATCATCTTCTGTAATGTTAATAGAAATTGTTATGTTTTTGGGATATCTAGAAAGATGTGCAAAACTCTTATCTATCATTATTTTTGTAATTTCAACTAAAAAGCCACTGTTTTTTGCTATGTCTATAAAATAATATGGAGAGTAAATTTTTCCATTTACTTCAAGACGGGCAAGTGATTCATATTTGACAATTTTTTTAGTTTTATTATCGAAAATACCTTGAAAGTAAGGAATTATTTTTGCTTCTTGTTGTGAAAATATAGCATCATACAAGTAACTATTAAATTTTAAAAAATCATTATTTATATTTTGCTTTTTGTAATAAACAAATTCTTTATATGGTTTTCTTTTTGCTTGTTTTATGGCAATAGTTAATTTTCGTAAAGAATCTCTTTCTGAGCCATGTGCAGCTGAAAAACTAAAAAAAATTCTAATATTTATATCATCTTTTGTAATATGCAAAGGATCATCATTGAAATGGTGTTTTATGTGTCTAATGTCATTTATTGTTTTTTGTGAGATAAAAACAAATTCATCAGAATCGATTCTGTAAATTTTTCTTTTTAGGATAATTTGCAATCTAAGAACACTCAATCTCAAAATTTCATCGCCTATTTTAAAACCATAAGTAGCATTAATTTGACTGAAATTCCTAATATTGAGCATTACCAATTCTTTTTCTTTATAAAATATTTTATCTGCTAAAAATTTTTCTTTTGTCCAACATTTTGTTAATTGATCGTTATAAATTAGAAAGAGATTTTTTTCTGTTTCTTTTTTAACTTTTTTATTAAGTGATTTTATTAATTTTAAATTTAATATGTATGTTTTAAATCCAAAATAGGATATTAAAATAAAAAATAATGCCATGATAATGGTAAGTAATTGAAGTAAAATTTCTTTACTTTTAAGATAATTTTTATCTTTTATAAATAAAATATAATGTGCTATTATTTTATTGTTTATTCCAAAAATATTTACTCTTGTTATAAGATAAGTTTCTCTAAACAAATTTTTACTCATTTCGCAATTCGAGTTGTTTAAAAAATATTTTATTCCTCTTTCTTTTAAAAAATATTTAACGGTTTTATTAAGTTTAAGTGTTGAAATATTATAACCATCAATAAAAGTTTTTGACAAAGGATGTTTTAATTGTTTTGTAAATCTTTTATCAATAATCAGTGCTGAATAAATTTGATCTTTTTTTAAATCTCTGGCAATAGAGTTAAACTGGGTAATTACTTCTACAATACCTAAAAACTTATGTTTATTATCATAAATAGGCATAATTCCTTTAAAACTAATATCAAAAATACCAACACTTATAAGACTTCTAGGATGAGGTTTTTTATAGAGTTTTACCAAGTCTTTTCTACTGTTTAAAATATATTTTCCAATAAGCTTATTGTTTTTATTGAGCCATGAAGCATATCTGTTGATACCTTTTGCATCAACAACATGCAACCAAATATGTTTAAAATTTTTAAATTTTTTTCCTAAATCAAAAATATTTCCATTATAAAGTTTTTTATATTGTTTGTGTTTCATGATGTTTATTAATTTGTTATCAATAGCAATTCTTTGTGCAATATGAAATGTATTTTCTTTTTTTGTTTCGATGAGTAGTTTTGCTTCATTTTGAATCGCTAAAATACGACTTTGTCTGCTATTTTTTATATATTTTGATTGAATATAAAAATGAATAGCAAAAGAGAGTAAAAAGAGTAAAACACATATACTTAATGCTTTGGATGTTTTAAATGCCTTTGCTGTAAAATTAATTATTTTCATGAGAATTTCCTCTTAAAGATAAAGTTTATCAAATATTAACTTATAAATAGATTTATGATTATGGATGGTTATTGCAAAAATTGATTTATCTTATTTATACCATCTTAATCAAATTTGAAGTATAATGAGAAAATTTAAAAAGGTAAAATAAATATTGCAATATGAAAACAAGATTAAATGATGAAAAAGCATTAAAACTTTTAAAAGAGGCAAATCTAAAAGATTTGGGAAGAATGGCTTTGGAAAAAAAAAGAGAACTTCATCCTAAAAATATAGTAACTTTTATAGTTGATAGAAATATTAATTATACAAATGCATGTTGGGTGGATTGTAAATTTTGTGCTTTTTATCGTCATCCAAAAGATAAAGAAGCTTATATACTGAGCTTTGAGGAGATAGGTAAAAAGATTGAAGAGCTTTTGGATATTGGCGGAACTCAAATCCTTTTTCAAGGCGGAGTTCATCCTAAACTTAAGATTCAATGGTATGAAGATTTGGTTGATTGGATTCATAAAAAATATCCTACAATAACTATCCACGGCTTTTCTGCTGTTGAGATAGATTATATTTCTAAAATTTCTAAAATTTCGCATAAAGAAGTTTTGGAAAGATTGCATAAAAAAGGTCTTTTTAGTATGCCAGGAGCCGGAGCTGAAGTGCTAAGTGAGCGAGTTAGAAAGGTTATAGCTCCAAAAAAACTTACAAGTGATGAATGGATAAATGTTCATCGTGCAGCCCATCAAATCGGTATGAAAACAACTGCAACCATGATGTTTGGTTCTGTTGATAAAGATGAAGATATTATAGAACATTTAAGAAGAGTGAGGGAGCTTCAAGATGAAACTGGTGGTTTTAGAGCTTTTATTGTTTGGAGTTTTCAACCAAATCAAACAGAACTTCAAAAACAAGGAATAGTTCGTTTTAGGGCTTCTCCAAATAGATATTTAAAGATTTTAGCTCTTAGTAGACTTTATTTGGATAATTTTCAAAACATACAAAGTTCATGGGTTACTCAAGGAAGTTATATCGGACAACTTGCTTTGCTTTTTGGTGCAAATGATTTAGGAAGCACTATGATGGAAGAAAATGTTGTTTCAGCTGCTGGAGTAAGCAATAAAATGAACCAAGAAGAGATGGTTAAATTGATAAAAGATATTGGTGCAATTCCTGCAAAAAGAGACACTGCATATAATATTTTGAAAACATATAAATAAAGCAATTTTTACATATAAGGATAGTTGATGAGTGCTATAATAAAAAAGATAAACATTTCTGGTGTTCAAGTCCCAGTTATTTATGAGCAGGATAATTCTCTCCCTGTTGTTTCGTTGGAATTGATTTTTAGAAATTCTGGAAGTTTAGAAGATGGTAATTTTCCGGGTCTTGCAAGATTTAGTTCTAAAATGTTTAACGAAGGAACTAAAACACTCGGTTCTACAAAATTTTCCGAAATTTTAGATGATAATGCTATCAGCCTTAATGCAAGTAATGGAAATGAAACATTTGTTTTTGATTTAAATGTTTTAAAAGAAAAATTTCCATTGGCAATAAAAGAGTTAAAAGAACTTTTAAAAGATCCAAATCTAAGCGAAGAGAGTTTAAAAAAAGTTAAAACTATGACTTTAGGCGAATTACTTTCAAAAGAAGATGATTTTGATTATATAGCAAGTTTAAATTTGAAAGAGATACTTTTTGATGGAACTCCTTTGGGTCATAATTCGCTTGGCAATAAAGAAAGTATCAAATCTTTAAAATTGGAAAATATAGAAAGTTTTATTAGAAAACATATTGTATTAAATCGTGCCATGGTTGTTATAGGCGGAGATATTGAAGAGACTAAGGCGATAAAATATATTGAAAAATTTCTTTCTGAACTGCCAAAAGGAGAGTGTCAAAAGGTTGGTTTTTATAATGCAAATGACAAAGAAAAAATCCGAATTATTAAAAAAGAAACAAAACAAGCTTATGTGTATTTTGGAGCTCCTTTTTATCTTAAAGTAAATGATAAAGATGCTTATAAAGCTAAAGTTGCTGGTTTTATATTGGGTTCAAGTGGTTTTGGAAGCAGGTTGATGGAAGAGATTAGAGTTAAAAAAGGTTTAGCTTATTCGGTTTATTCAAAAATAAATTTAAATAAATCTTATAGCAATTTTAGTGGATATTTGCAGACAAAAATTCAAACAAAAGATGAAGCAATAGCTTGTGTTAAAGAGATTATTGAAAATTTTATCAAAAAAGGTGCTACCGAAGAAGAGTTAAATTCGGCAAAAGAATTTTTAGAAGGTAGTGAGCCTCTTAGAGTGGAAACACTTTCTCAAAGGTTAAACAGAGCTTTTTTTGAATATTACAGAGGATTGAAAATAGGGTATTCAAAAGATGAATTGAAATTGATAAAACAGCTTAGTTTAAAAGATTTGAATGATTTTATATCCAAACATTCTGAAATATTAAAATTATCATTTTCAATCGTAACAGATTAGATGAGTTGGTTTGATTCTCAAGATAAAGAAAGATTTAAAAAAATAGGAGTAGAGTCATTATTGGATTTGTCTTTGCTTCTTCCAAAAACTTATGAAAATAATTTTCTTTCAACTTCTTTGAAAATTGATTTTGATAATGTGTTGGATGTTACTGTTTTATCAAAAAATGATGTTGGTAAATTTTTAAAATTAAGATTTTTTTGCCACAATCTAAATCAAGAAATAGCTGGAATTATTTTTCATCCCAAGCCATTTCATAAAAAAATTTTTGCTATAAAAAGTAGAATTTATATCCGAGGTAAAATAGAATACAATTACAATACTTATTCTATTATTCAGCCAAAAATTATAAAAAATATAAATATTATAGATGTTAAATATAAAAATTGTGTTATTAAAAATCTTGTAGATAAATATATTTCAAAAACATCGCTTGAAGAAGAGGGGTTGGATAAAAAAATAGCTTCTATAATGTCTATTTTTCATTATCCTACTATCTCTTTTTTAAATAATTTTCAAAAAAATGGATATAACGAAGAAGAATTATTTGCTTTAAAATATGTTGAAATATATAATTATTTGAAAAAATTATCCAGCAAAAAAAGAAAATACTTAGCTAATAATATTTTAAATGGAGATTATAATAATTTTTTAAAAACATTGCCTTTTAACTTAACAAATGATCAAAAAAAATCTATTCATGATATTCAAAAAGATTTCAAATCAAATTATGCTTCAAAAAGAGTTGTTATGGGTGATGTTGGATGTGGTAAAACAATAGTAATGTTAGCTTCAATAATGATGGCATATCCTTTAAAATCAATTCTTATGGCACCAACTTCTATTTTAGCCAATCAAATTTACAATGAAGCCAAAAAATTTTTACCATCTTTTGTAAAAATTACTTTAGTAACATCAAAAACTCAAGAAGAAGATTTGAGTCAATATGATTTTATCATAGGAACACATGCCCTGATGTATAGAAAATTACCTGAGTGTGATTTGGTGATGATAGATGAACAGCATAGGTTTGGTGTAAGTCAAAGAGAATTTATAAAAAAATTAGTTATTAAAGATAAAAATAAAAGAGTTCATTTTTTGCAATTTAGTGCTACTCCTATCCCTAGAACAATGGCTATGATAAACTCTTCTTTGGTTGATTATTCTTTTATAAAACAGATGCCCTATAAAAAGAATATCATGACAAAGATAATAGGCAGAGAAGATTTTAAAGATTTATTATTGCACATAAAAAAGGAGATTGAAAGTCATCATCAAATTATTATTGTATATCCTCTTGTAAAAGAAAGCGAAACTATAAAATATCAATCAATAGATGAAGCAAAAGAGTATTGGCTTAAAAGATTTGAAAATGTTTTTGTTACTTTTGGAAAAGATAAAGATAAAGATAAAAATTTAGAAAATTTTAGAGATAGGGGGGATTTGCTCATCTCTACGACAGTTATAGAAGTAGGTATTTCTTTGCCGAGATTGAGCACTATTGTTATAGTTGGGGCTGAAAGGCTTGGGTTTGCAAGTCTTCATCAAATAAGAGGAAGAGTTAGTCGAACAGGTCTTAAAGGATATTGTTTTTTATATACAAATAATAAAAATTCTAAAAGATTGAAAGAATTTGCAAAAACTACTAACGGTTTTGATATAGCTGAATTGGATTTAAAATTTCGCCAAAGTGGTGATATAATAAGTGGAAAAAATCAAAGCGGACAACAATTTCATTGGATAGATTTGAGCAATGATGCATCTATCATTAAACAGGCAAAAGAGAGACTTGAAAGATTTCAAGCCTCATAATTTTAATAAAGACCATATTTCCCATTGTCTTTTTTATAAAGAACTCTCATGTGATTGTCTATGTCATTAAAAACTAAAAATTGTTTTTCGCTTTCTTTTAGTTTTTCAAGAGCTTCTTCGAGTTCTGTTGGCTTATAAAGATCTAATTCCATAGGAATAATTTCATCTGCTAATTCTTCAAATGCTTTTTTTTCTTCTTCAAGTATTTTTTGGGCTTCTACTTCTTCAAGCTTTTCAGCTTTATGTTCTTTTATTTTATCACTATGTCGTCTTAAAACTTTTTGAGCTCTTTCACTTGCCAAATCAATAGCAGTATAAACATCTTTATCTTTTTGTTTTATTATTACACTATTTTTATTTGGTAATATTATAACAAATTCAACACTAAAACCTTTTTTACCATTTTTTTCATCTCCAGTAATTATAACTCTGGTTGAAATAATATCTAAGTTAAATTTTTCCAATGAACTTATAGCTGACGATATGTGGTCTTTGATGGCATCTGTTAAATCAAATTGCTTTCCAACTACATTAACATTCATCTTATCTCCTTTAAAATAATTTAGAGAACCTTGTTTCCCTGATGAAATTTTACCCAAAAAAGTATAAATTATGGCTTTTGTATGGTTCGTCTGTGATATCTTATTGGCTCACTCGAGCCATTATAATCAACATAAGTATCTATGATAACTGTTCCATTCGATTCGGGAGTTGAGATACTATTATTGAGTTCCCGGCAAGATGTAGGTAGTCCTTTTCCTATATAATAAAGACTCATATTGACTTCATAATTGTGTCCAAAAGTAAAGTTGATATTATTTATACAGTTTTTACTATTATTATGTCCTGATATCGCCAGTAGTGCAAGTTCGGTAGCACTTTTGGCTAAAAGCTTTGTTTGTTCACTTGCATAAATATCTGTTGTTTGTTTTGCTGTGGTTGTGCTCAATGATATCATAAGTGCCATCAAAGTAGCTATGGTTATCATGACAATTATCGCCAAAAGTAAAGAAAAACCTTTTTTCATTTAAAACACCACCTCTTCTTTACAAAATGTATCATTTGCATCTGGATTATTGACACAAAGTTTCAACCTCATGGTGTCTCCTATTTGCCTAAATTTAAAAGTCGTTACATGTTCCATTAAAACTGCATGGCTACCATTAGTATCGTTTTCATCCATCCAAGGTCTAAAATTGTAATAGAATGTAAGATTTTTATCTCCTTTTTTTCCTTCAGGCACTATGGCATAAGCACTCCACACAAGTTTATAATGTTCATACACTGTTGAAGGTTTATTTTCTATAAATTTTAAAATATCACTTCCGTCTTTTTGAACTCTAAAAACATAATCATGGTTTCTATGGGTGGTGCCATCGTCCCATCCATATTGTGATATATTAAAATCATTTGGAAGTCCGTCAAAAATAATAGCAGCAGAACTATTTGGGCTAGATAAATTTACTTCCCCGTTAGACAAGGCATATATATTTTGTTCTGCGAGTGAAAGTTTGCTCCCTGAAGTTTTTATTTGTGTTTGATTTGTTTCGGGACTATCAAGATCTACAAAACCGCTCCAGCCAGGATTGGTTCCGTTTCCTTCAAAGCCTTCATTATTGTATCCTATCCATTCAAGTATAGTGTAACTTCCATTGGCATCATTTAAAGCTTTAAAATCTGTTCGATCTTCTCTTGCTATAACACTATTTTTTATCCTATAAGATAAAAACTTTGATATTTGCATAAGAGCCAGTTCTGTTTTTGTTTGTAGAGTATTTATGCTTCTTGAATATACATAGGATTTATATATTTTGGATATAATGTTGCTTCCAATGGCTGCAACAATACCTAAAATAATTATAACAAAAATCATCTCTATCATTGTAAATGCTAAACGATTTTTAAATTTTTTCATGGAAATGTCCTATAAAGTAATTGATAACTTCCAATATTGCAAGAAAAAGCTTTTAATGTGGTTATTGTTTTGTTGGTATGACCATCTGAAACATTAACTTCTACCATTTTTATGTTTGTGCTTGGAGTATGAGAGGTTGTATTTAACTCTCCAAAATTTAATGTCGGACTTTGCGAATAATTCACATCATTATTTCTTATATAAAAAACACGAACACTAAGGTTTAACTCTTGTATATAATCCCCAAGTCCTCCATTTGCAACAGAAAAATTTGCATCATTAAAATCATCTATATCATTAAAGACACCATGGTCATGGCTCTCAAGTCCGAGTGTGATAGAAGCATTATGCTCTATGCTATCGCTATTGTTATAAAATTTTCTTCTATATTTTTCTTTAAAATGTCCTATTCTCCGATTATTGTGTCTAATTAGTTGACTATCTCCATGTGTTACATCAAAAACATGCAAAATTCCTGAAGAGTTTGTGTCATTCCACGGATAAGTCAATATATCGCCTATCTTTGTCGTAGCAGCCAATATCGCTTCTTGATTGATGCTAAATTCATCACTTCTTGAAGATTGCGACAAAAGTAAGGGAACACTCATCAAAGCGATACCGATAACCACTATAGCAACAATAAGTTCTATAAAAGTAAAGCCTTTTTTTACCATTCTATCCTCTTAGATTTTTTTGTGCTAATATTTAGATCAACAATTTTACCTGTTTTACCTACACCTGCCCATCCGCCAACACCATAAAATTCAACATTAAAACTGTTATATTTTGCAGTCTCGTTAAATTCATTATAAACAAGCCATGGTGAAGCATTGATATCAACATTTTCTTTGTATGGATATGTTCTTGGAGGATTATAGGTGATATTGTGTGTTTCTATGCCATTTGATATATTATTTGGACTTTTTTGTGGTGCAAATGTTAAACGAGTGGAGACAGAATGTGTCCAAGAATTTAAAAAGTTTGAAATGTTGCCATCTTTTGAGTCATGAGAGTTGTTTATATACCAGTAAATACTATCAACACTCTCTTTTCCGTTAGCCAATGTAAATTTTGTTTTATTGCAATCTTTACAATAAACTTCATAATAAATCTTTGCATCGCTTATAGTGGTATTGTTTTCAGCACTATAATCAGGTGCATGAACTCTTCCATAGTAAAAAGTTGCATTTTTATCCAATATTTCGACTCCTTTTGTTCCATTTGTATCGCTTACATTTATATCAATTATATTAAAATCAAAAGGATTGACAGCATTACTGATGTTTTTATCAAAGTTTATCTTTACATGTATTGATCCTGTTCCATTATTGTCAGTTGAAAAGATAGAACTGCTTATATTGGTTAAATTTATATCATTAGAATTTATACTGTTGTTGCCTTTTGTAGAAGTATTTGTTTCTACATATAATATCCTTGTTAAGGCATTAGATGGCGATATATTTAAACTTGCATAAGATATATTGTAGTCTGTTTTTTGTGCATAACAGGCACTATTGTAATTAGTTGTTGTTGTATTGTTTTTAGTTTCAGCTGTTATATTTATATCTAAAATTGCTGACATATTTAAATCTTTTGAAAGATAAGTAAAACCATTTCCACCATTTTTAAGGGTTGCATTCACTTTAAAATGATCTGGAGTAAAAGTTATATTTTCATCATAAGGTGTGATTGTTAGATTGGTGTCTGTGTTCCAGTGGCCTGTAACATTTTTATCTTTACAATCAACTCCTGCAAATCTAGAGGAACAACTTTTATTTTCTTTTATAGTTATTTGAACTTTACCAACTTCGCTATAATTTTCATCGACACTATAGTTTCCATCATTGAAATGCCATCCATTTTTGATATTTGGTTCAAATATTCCTGTTTTGCATCCCGGTTTAGTTTCGTTTATATCAATCTGAAAACTATTTCCAACAGTTTCATTATAATCTTTAGATGCTTTATTATTTACACCAAGAGCTTCAAAATCTATATCATAATTTTTACCAGCTTTACGAGGTGCTGTTCCATTTATATCAATATAAAATTTATTTGGACGAATTGCAAAATTATCACTACTAAAAGTTGAAGTATTTAACTCATAAGAGCTGTTGTAATCGCCACTTCCTGTTGTACAAGTATTTAAACTAGCCAATTCCAAGCCAGTTCCCGTGTCAAAAGCACAAAATTTAAATCTTACTCTAACATTTTTTTCTGCACTCTTTACCAAGAAAGGTTTGATCGAAGATGCTCCGTCTTTTCCGCTTGAAGCATTATAATCTTTCCAAGTAGTTAAAGGTGTATTGTGATTCATATCATATAATTGATATTGTATGTTTATATCTTTTTTTGCCTCGGTAGCATCATTGGCTGAATTTATACTTGCTATTGTGAGATTGAATGGTCGCCCAACTATCTTTGTTGAAATATTTCTATCGTTTATATTTCTAAAAGTATCCCATGCATCAAAAAGACCTTGAGGGTGAATGTAAACATTTGTGCTTGTATTCATACCCACACAAGCTTCTATAGGCAATGCATCGTTTGGTGTAATTGTGATAGAATTTGTTTGATAAGAGGCTTTGAAGTTGTAAAAATTAGCCATATCCATTGAATTTTGATTGTTGTTTATACTTGAAAATTTACCTTTAAGTTTTATAAAAGCTTTGGATGAATCATCATTCCAGCTTTTTGCAACATCTATCTCTCCACCTTGATTTGCATTTGCATCCTTTCCTAATCTCCAAGTAAAGTTTTCAGTTGTATTGTTGTATTCGCCTATATCATCCCCTGTTTGATCTGTTATATCTTTATAATCATTCCATCCTATATTTTTAATTTGAGTTGAATTTGAAGTATAGTTAAAATCAGGAGCATGAACATAAATTTGAACTTTTTTAGCATTTTCTATATTTGTATCGTTTTCATTTTTTGGCATATTTGCAATCCATAGACTAAAAGTATATTGTTTTGTAGGATCTATCGTTGCCCCACTAATAAATTTTCCATCTTTAAAAACAGTTTCGTTATTATCATCTTCTTTTACATTATTTATATAATAACAAACTCTTGGTTCATATAATTGAGTAGAAAAAGCAAAAACTCCAGGGAAATACTGGTCTCCAGTGCTTGATAAAGTAACTGTTGTTTGTGTTTGTCCGTTTTCTATAATTGGTGTTTTAGCATTTGTGCCAACTGAAACAGTTCTCAAGTCAATTCCTATGGTATTTTGACAGTTTGGATTTCTATTGATTATATTTACTCCGTCAATATCTTCAGAAGAATGAAAAAAGTCATTTTTTGGAGATAAATATTTTGCTGTTCCTTCTTTATTGGTTAAGCTAATGCTATCAGGATAACTAACATCACCTTCTCCAGCAAATACCATAAATTTTGCATCCACTTCACCATTTGTAGGAGTTAAAAAGTCATTTAATACATATGATTTAGTATCGGGCTCATAGGTAGTTCCATATATAGAATTGTATCCATCATAAAGAGTAATATTTCTTAGCTTTTCATTTTTATCTTTATATGTTACTATCAAGCTCCATGCACCATAATTATTATAATGACCCCATGTATTATTATAAAGAACAGTATAAAGATTTGCCACCCAAACAGGCTCGTTATAACCACTATTTTTTAGAGTATTGTCTCCTAGATTATCCATACTTTCTTTTAATTCTTGAGTTACATCGGTGGAACCTTGATAATCGCCATATATATAATTAAATTTATAATCAGATGAAGTTACTGTTTCGTAATTTGATGAGCCATAGAATTTTATCTCTATATTTCTTCCATGCTCACTAGCTTCAGTATTGCTGTTTGTTCTGCCTTGCCAATAAAGTAAAGCATAAACTATATCTTTGCTTGTTACACCTTTTGGGAGAACCAAATTTGCTGAGGTAGAATTGTATGTGTTATTATCATTATCTTTGTCTGCATAATAAGCATATATATAATTGTTTTGAGTTTTTGAATCAACACAAGCACCATTGTAACTTTGCAAAACAGAGTTTCCTATCATTACGATATTTCCTCTTATGTTGTTTCTTTCTTGCATAGTAAACTGTCTTGGATTATTGACTTGGTTATTAACTTGAGTGCATTGTTTTAATTTTCCTTGATATGTTTTTCCGTTTTTGGTATAACTGGCTACCAAATCATATCCGCTATTCAAAAAGCTAAATATTGCTGAATTGTAAACTGTTTGTGTTTCATTTGGACTATAATTAGGTAAAGTGTAATCAATTCCATTATTAAAAGCAGAAAAAGCCATAAACGATAGTCCACTTGCATTTTGACAATTTCCAGAAGTGTTATTTACACCACAATCACTAAAGGCACTAAATAAACTACTTGTTCCCAATGCGACATGGACATTTGATAGAGTGCTATTGCTTAAATTTTTGATTGGTATGGTAGTTGTAGTCATGAAGCCAAAAGGACCAAATTGAAATCCACTTGTTTGTGCATTGCTATAACAAAGATCATCGGCATTACCAACAGAACCATTAGAAGAATTTGTTATATTAATAGTAACTTTTGCAGTGCCTGTTTCCCATCCCCACCAGTCCACATATTCCATCTCATAATAAAAAGTATCTGTGCCTGTATAACCTGAATCTGGTTGATATACAAAATTTCCATTTTGAGAAAAACTTGAAATAGCTCCATGAGATGGTGACCAATATCTCGTAACTTGTTTTTGACTTCCTGTATCATTGTCTAATACATTGGCTGTTAGATTAGTATTTATAGTAGTAGAAAAATTATCATTTACAGCATCAGCATAAACATTAGGCGAAAGAAAAAATAGTAAAATCATTAAAATAGGGGTCAGGGTTTTACTTTTTACTTTTTTATTCTGTAGCATATCAATTCTCCTCTTCTTCGATCACTTTCTCTACATGTGTAGTAAGTTGTTTTAAAATGTCTATGTATTTTCCTGCTTTTAAATCTGATTTTGATTTTTTAAGCAATATTTTGTATTGTTTTAAGAATTCCATAATACTAAGCCTTTTTCTTCTATGTCTTTATACACGGAACCAAATTCATTTTTATAAAATTCAAATTCGTCTATTTTTGGATTGAGTATATCTTTTGGCATTTTTATGCCACTTAGTGCTTTTCTAATTTTCGCTCTGTCTTCATATCTATTTTTATACTTTTTTCTAACCACACATATATCCAAATCGCTATCTTCATTTGGTTTACCATAAGAATAAGAGCCAAAAAGTATGATTTTTTCAGGTTTTAATGGCATAAGGCTTTGAACTATCTGCTTTTTAATTAAAGGAGTTAAAGTTTGACTTTTTACTTTTTTATTTGTTTGCATCCAATCCTCTTCTTCTAATTATAGATTTATTGACACCTTCATAATCATGTGCTATGAAGTTTCTAACGTTATAAGCACCTTTTATATCCTCTGTATCAAA
>JALUBK010000025.1:18079-26861 GCA_027044945.1 Campylobacterales bacterium | reverse complement strand
CCCTTGACTTCGTTAAAAAGTTTCAAGTTACCTACGGGTAGTTCTTCAACTTTTTGCCTCTGGGTGGAATGTTTTAATGCTCATCAAGAATGGCATAAGGTGTGTAAGGTCAGTTATAATAAAAAAAGATTTTATATTAAAAATTAATTTATCTTGATAAAAAGGTTTTATTTGAAAGAAAGAAAAAAAGAAACAATTTTAATGACATCTTTGAAATTGTTCTCTAAAAATGGTTTTCATGCTACAACAATACCAAATATTGCAAAAGAGATGAAGATGAGTGTTGGCAATATTTATAATTATTTTCCATCAAAAAATAACCTTGCAAAATGTGCTATTAAGTTTTCATCTTCTATATTGGCTTCAACTTTAAGAAAAATAAATAATAAAAATTTGACTTCAAAAGAAAAAATATATGAATTTACCAAATCATATTATGAAATTATAGAAATTTCACCCGAAATTATAGAATATTTTTTAAGAGTTTATCTTTCAAATAGATCTATGTTCGATGATGAAAATGATAAAGGATTTGATTTGGCAAAAGATTTTGTCGATGAGGTTGAAAGGCTTCTTAGTGATGGAATCAATAAGCAAGAATTGAAAAAACAAAATTTTTATGTTTCGTTTAGCATTTTTATTGGTGCTTTAGGAGGACTTACTTTTTTAAATGGCGAAAAAGCACTTGAAGAAAAGCCAATACAATATGCAAAAGAGATTAGTGAATCAATTTATAATGCTTTAAAAATTTAAGTTTTTTACTAAAATTTTTTAATTACAAATTGGTTATAGAAAGATTAGTTTTTGTAAAAATAGTATTATATATATCTTTAGCGAAACTAGTTTGAAGAGGTGGAGCTTTTATGATTTTGAAGTTTCTATTTCCATTTTTATCTCTATGTGCTCTTAAAAATATAGTTTTTGATACCTCTTTTTTGTAAAAATAGTTTGCTAATTTATACATATGTGTTACAAAAAATATTTTAATATTTTTTTGTATTAAAGCTTCTATTATCTGCTGTGCTATTTGTGAGCCTTCTATTTCATTTGTTGATGAAAAAGATTCATTAAATAAAATTAGGGCATTTTGAGAAATATGATCTATAATATCACTCATTCTTGATAATTCTTCATCGAGTTTTCCGCTTTTCATTTCTTTGTCTTCTTCTTTTTTAAAATGGGTAAAAATACCACTACAAAGAGTTGTTTCATAAGAAGATGACAAGACAAACATGCCACACTGCATCATAAGTTGTGCCAAGCCAACACTTCTTAAAAATGTAGTTTTTCCTCCTTGGTTTGCACCTGTAATCATAAATAGCTTTTTGTTTATTGCATCTATGTCATTGCTTACTATTTTTTTATTTAGAATAAGGACAAGAGAAATATCTGATAAATTTTTTGACGAAAAATTAAAACTATTTTTTGGAGCAATTTTTGGATAAGACCATTCGCACCCTATGTTTTTAAGTTTTGTATTTAAATTTATACAACCTATATAAAAAGCCAATTCTCTTCTTAGAGAAATAAAAAAATTATCTACATGTGTAGCTGAATTACTCAAATAGTTTGCAACATCGTTCAAACTTTCATCTTTTAAACTTCTTAGCACTTTTGCTCCTGCATCATCTCTTGGATGCAAAGTGTATGTGTATTCTTTTGACTTTTTTGCAAAAATTTTATTTATCCAATTTTTTTTTGCCATTTTGTTTTTTCTTAATGTATAATTTGCATCTTCATTTGCTTTACTTAATTTTGTACTTATCAAGACTCCTTTTTTAAATCTTAATTCTTTTAAATGTTTTTTGACTATTTTAAGATAATTATTATTTAACTCTTTTTGAATCATAGAGAAAAATCTTTTAAATCCAGCAGAGTCAAATTTTTCTATATTTTCATCGACAATTTTTCTAAGTTCTTTCAAAAGTTCAAAATACATATCAAGCAGAGAAACACTGCTACTAAGCAATGAAGTAGGATATCTACCAAAAATACCAAACCATTTTTCTTGTTTTTTGTCAATAGCCTTTATTGTAAGGTTATATATGTCTTTTATAATATTTGGATTTTTTAAACAATCTTTTAAAATTTCTTGACGATACAACACTTCTTCTTCTGATTTTAAACTGCACAAAATAGTCTTTTTTGATATTTCAAACAAGAAATCATCTTTGCAAGACATTGCATCTATTAACACTTTCAATTCCAAATCATTCATGAGTGTATCGCTATTGTAAGGTAAATTTTGTTTTATATCAAAATCTTTGTCTTTGTGCATAAGAAAAACTTTCATCTACTTATCCTTTTGAGTATCTGCTCTTTGTTAAGATGATATTTTTCGATGATGGTTTTAGTATAAGATAAACCATCAGGTTCTTTTTTGACAATTTTGTATGTGCGGTTCTTTATATTGTTTGTATCTATGAGACTTACCAAACTTATTGTTTTTTCATTAAAATTGTTCAATTTTTCTATGAAGGTAACCCATATGCAAAACAGATCCAATTCTACTATTTTTTCCATAATCTTTTTACTGAGAAAAATAGCATCTTTGAGAGATGTTGAGGAGAAAATTTCATTTAAAATTATCAAGCTTTTAGGGGTAGCAGATTCTAAAATCTCGTGAATTCTGATCAAATCTTCTTGCAATTTGCTATGCAGATTTCCTATATATTCTTCTCTTTCAAAGTGAGTAAAAATTTTATCGATCAAAAAAAGTTTTGCTTCACTTGCTGGCACAGGCAAACCTAAATTGGATAAATAATTTATTTGTCCAAATGCTCTTGAAAAAGTTGTTTTGCCACCTTGGTTTGCTCCTGAGATTATCATAATCCTTTCTTGTTTTGTTAAAATATAATCATTTTTAACAATTTTTTTATTTTCAAAAATTAAGTTATAAGCAAGTGCCAAATCAAATCCATCTTTCACTTTTATGCTTTTGTCTTTATCGCTGATTTGTGGGAAACAAAATTTTTCTTTTATTTTGGAGATATGTTTTAGATATGATATGTAAAATTCTACCTCTTGAGCAAAAGTTTGAAAAGTTTTGTCAATGAAATCTTTATGTATATAACAAAATTCATCTAAAGCTGTAAAAATTTTAGGATAAAGTTTAGCTACAAATTCCAAAATTTTTGCATTAACATGATTTATTCCTCTGATTTTATCAAATTGGCTTTTAGTTTCGTTTATATTATTTTGTTCAAATTTTTTAAATACTTGTTTGATTTCTTTAGAATAATCTTCTTCGCCTTCATATTTTTTTACTTTAAAAGTGAGTCCATCTATTGTTATATTGTATATAATTGAGTCAAGTTGTTTTTGAAGGTTTAGTGTATCGTTTAGCAAGATTTTAAACTCATTACTTTGCATATAATTATTAAGAAAGTTACGAAAAAGAAGAAAACCTTTAGAGTGTAAATTAGCAAAATTTAGAGATTTGTTCAAGCTATCAAGTGCTTCTATATATATTAAAGCCATTTGTAAAAACCAACTATTTTTATAGAGCTCATAACTAAACTCTTCTATCTGTTTTTGATATTTTTGTATATTTAACATCTTTTGGCAAAACTCATCAATTATTTTGTAAAATTTATTATTTTGCAAATCTTTCATTATTTCTTGTCTATAAGTTATAGTTTCTATATTGTCGATAGGAATGTAAAAAAATTTTGTAAAATTATATTCTTTTTTATAGGAAATAATGGTATTGATAATTTGATTTAAATTCAAGTCTTTATAAAAATCTAGTGAAGATGAAAAAATTTTGACTTTCTCATCTTTGTCAAAAAGTATGCTATGAAATTTCATAAAACTCCTTTTGTTAAAGAAATATTTAATTTTATTATACTACAAAAATTAACAAAAAGAAACTACTGTGTAACTAATTTGGAAAAGCACCTTTTGTTTTAGCGAGTTTTCTAAATTGTCTATTTATCGATCCTATAATATTTGAAATAAACAGATAAATTATCTCATTTATTTCTCCAAGATTGAAAAACAATAAGATATTTCTTGCCCCACTTCTTTTCAAGTTTGTTTAGTTCTTATTCGGCTTCTTTTTAGTAAAAGCTTTGATAAACTTCTTTAAGTGAGAGTATTTTTTTCAATATCTTTATCGTCGATATTTTTACCATCTTTTATCTTGAGCAAATTGATCAACATCTGCTTCTACCTTCATATGTCTTTCCTTGGATATTCGTTGTTTTATCCGATTGGCACAGAATTTTGAACAGTCCCAAGATTTACATTTTATTTCTATAAAATAGATATAGCTAATGGTTTTTTTATTTTTTTTGATTCTTTTTTAATTTCTCCTATAATATTATCAAATTTATTTTTTGAAGTGCGAGGGCGTATTTCAATAATTGCTGCACAAACACTTAAAAGATCAAATTTTCTTGCAATTCCAAATCTATCCTTGGTTTGTATATATCCAGCTTCTCTATCTTCTTTTGTATATAAAGATGAAACTTGGTGTGTAAATTCATTTTGTATGTATAATATTGTATTGTAGATTTCACTAAAATATTCATCTTTAAAACCAATAAAAAAGTCATCGCCACCAATATGACCAATAAATACAGAACTTTTTAACTCTTTGTTGAGTATTTCGCTAAACATGATTATTGCTCTATCTCCTTTTCTAAAACCGTAAATATCGTTAAATGGCTTAAAATCATTAAAATCAAAATAGACAATTGTATAAACTATTTTTTTATTTTTTTCAAATGCTTTTTCTAAAAAATTATTTATACTATTGTTGCCAGGAAGTTTTGTCAGCGGATTTTTATCTGTTGCAATTTCTATATTTCTTTTATAAGAAAGATAAAGTAAATGATCAAGACTTAAGTATCCAAAATATTTGCTATTTTTAGTCACAAAAATTCCTTCACTGTTTTTTCCGTTGATATTATAAATTTCTAGAATTTTGTCAATACTCCAATTTAATTTTACTGTTAAAATTTTTTTTATATTGCTTTTTAATTTTTCATTTACTCTATCATTGCAAGATAGCGATATGCCATATTGTGAATATGAGAAATCTCTTATATTTTTTTCATTAATAATTCCCTTGAATTCTTTATCGGCATTAATAATTGGAACAAAGTGCTGAAGTTTATTTTGCTTAAAATATTTAAATATTTTTTGAAAATTTAATTCTTCTATATATAGAGGTTCTATATATTTTATAAATTCCTTATTGATAATATTTGCACTTTTTTTCCTGAAGTCATTTTTATATAGATCTTTTATATTTTTATAAATTGGATGAATTTTTTTGATATCTAGTTGTGGTTTTTGAGCAAAATATCCCTGTATTAAATCTGCTCCAATTTCTTTGCAAGTATAATACTCTTCTTTTGTTTCTATGCCTTCGGCAATGACACTCATACCCATGATATGAGATAAATTGATAATGTGTGAACAAAAAAGTCGTTTTTTATTGTCATTTTGAATATTTTGTATAAAAAATCTGTCTATTTTTATGAAATTTGCTTCAGAATAATAAAGCATTTTAAATCCTGCTATACCAGTTCCAAAATCATCAATAGCTATTTTAAAATCATTTTGTTTATATCTCTTGACCATATTTGTTACACTGCTTGGATCTTGCAAAGTTCCTCTTTCGCTTATTTCAAAACAAATTTTTTCTTTTTCAAGATTATATTTTTTCAAAATCTTATCAGTATTTCCTGGTGTTAAATCAGGCATATAAAGTATTCTATTGTCAATGTTGTAAAAAAGATGCAATCCATCAATAGAAATTTTAGAAAATTTTTCAAATGATTTCATTCTTAGTTCCAAATCAAGTTGATATAGACATCCTTCATGAAATGCTTCATCAAAAAGACTAAAAATAGAGTGAAATCCACCAGCTTCTTTCACATTTCTAAGCAGTGCTTCAACTGCATATATTTTACCACTTGACATATCCACAATTGGCTGAAATGCAAAGTCTAATTTTTTGATTATTTTTTCCCATTTTTTATTTATCATCATTAATAGTTCCTTTTATATATCTTTTTCTTTTAGAGCTTTTTATTTTTGCTATATCAATAAGTATAAAACTATCGACACAGTTATTGAACTCTTTATCTATATTGTATGCTATAAAATTTATCCCATCATCTTCACAGAGGTTTGTGTATTGTTTGTAAAGAGTTGGAACACTTACTCCAAAAAATGATAGTTGTTCTTTTAAGATTAAAAAGTCTTTGTTCTTATCATTTTTAAAAATATATTTTCTAATTCTGTTTTTTCATTTTCACTGATAATAAAAGGCTCTTTTGCTTTTAATAGCTGTTCATCATCCTAAAGAACTATGTGCTTATAATATTTATCAAAATTATCTGTATCTTTTTTCTCCCCCGTTCCCTCTTCAATAGCTCTAAAAGTAAGCTCTCTTAATCTTGCTATCTCTTTCATGATCGATGATCCTTTCTTGTATTCAAAAAGATATATTTTTTTTCCATCATTTGTTATACCAAGTTCTTTTGTGTTTTTTAACTCTTCTTTTAAAAGTTGTCTGCTTTCAGGGTGGCTTATGCACTTTTGAGTAGCAAATATAGGTTTTTTATCTTTTGCAATTTTATAAAGATGTTTTTTAAAAAGTTTTACATTTGTATTTATATCAAGTCCGTTTTTGCTAAAACTTTTTGGTGGCACAATTTGTCCTATCTTAAAATCTAACTGTTTATTTTTTTTTCGAAACATTTCCATAGGAAGTAAAAGTGTAGATATTTTTTTGTTGATAGAAGAGATGGTGTAAAATAAAGATGAATTTCTTGCTTTTATATACACAGGAAGTATAGGAGCTTGCTTTTTTATGGCAAATTTTAAAAACCCCTTGTGCCATTTAGTATCTTTTATACCGTTTGGCTTTGCTCTTGAAACTTCACCGGATGGAAATATGATGATCGCTTGTTCTTTATCTAAAGCACTATAAATTTTTTCAATGCTTTTTTTAGAAATTTTTTTACTAAACACATCTATATCTAAAAGTATAGGTTTAAGAGGTTTTAAATGAGATAAAACATCATTTGCCATAATTTTCACATCAACTCTTACTTTTCTTATCATATCTATTAGTGAAAGTGCATCAAGCCCACCTAAAGGGTGGTTTGCGATAATGATACATTTGCCACTTGGAGGGATATTTTCTATCTGATTGCTTGCAAATTTGTATGAAAAATTAAAGCATTCCAGCACTGCTTCTATAAAATCAAAAGGAGCATTATCTTCATGCTCTTTTAAAAATGAGTTTATCTTCTCTTCATATATCAATCTTTTTACAGAATTTATTACAATATCTTGAGTTATTTTTGGAAAAAGCTCAATTTTGTCATATTTTGATCTTATAATCGATCCTGTATCTATCATTGTCATATCCTTTCTCTATGTTTTTAAATTTTTCTATGCAAGCTTTATAGCCCATTTGGTAAAGTTGTAAGTAATTATTAAAATTAAACATTGAATAATTACTAAGTTTTGAGTCGGTTATGTAAATATCGCAATGGTTGATATTTTTTACAACCAAAGCCGTGCAATTTTCCACCCAATCTCCGCAGTTTTTATACTCGATACCATTTATATTTCTTATCTCAGCTTTATGAATATGATCGCATATAACACCATCATAATTTTTCCTTTTTGCATATTCAGATAAAATATTTTCATAATCATTGATGAAATTGACCGATTTTTTGACACTATCTTTTACATATTTTGAAAGCGACCAATACTTTTTGATGCCTACTTTTTTTCTTATATAATTTAAAACAGCATTTAAGTTAAGCAAAATATCATACCCTTTATCACCCAAATGTGCTATCCACTTTTTTGTCATAGTTATATTGTCAAAAAAGTCTCCGTGGGTAATATAATATCTTTTATTATCTTTTGAGATATAGTGTGTATCATTTAATATCTGAAGATTTTCTCCCGTTATAAGAGGTAAAAAAGATCTTAAAAAGTCATCGTAATTACCTGTAATATAGTAGAGTTTTGTGCCTTTTCTTGCTTTTCTTAATAATTTTTGCATGACATCAGAATTAGATTATCTCCATTTAAACTTTCTTTTTATAGCCAAACCATCTATGATATCGCCAACTAGGTAAAGATGTTCTGGTTTATTCTGCTTGAGAAAATTTAGTTCCCAAATGAATATCAGAAACAAATATAGACCTGTATTTCAAAATTATGCCACTCCCACCTCTTCTAAATCTATAATAGAGATATTATTTGTTTCAAAATCAATTATTGCAAATTGAAACCATCCAAAATCATAAGCCAATTCATAAATATAATTTTCATCATAATCGTTAAAACAATATGGCTCACAACTACAATCAATAGGAACTGCAATGGTTTGATAACCTTGTGCAATTGCTGCGGAAATTTTATTTTTATAATAAGATTTTATTGTGTTAAGAATTTTTCTTTCTCTTTTTGAATTATGATAAAGATACATTACTCATCCTTTTTTATAAAATTATTTTTGTATTATAGATGTTTTTAATTACAATTTGATTACAAAATAACTTATTATCTGTAATTAAATTGTAATCATTTATAGTTATAATTACGGAATTTTTATCTCAAAATAAAAAAAGAGTTTTGCCTCATGATATGAAGTTTTTCAAGGATGGAAAATATATGTTTTTAACATTAAATGATGCAAATAAAGTTGTAAAATTTGATATTGAAAATAAACAAATTGAATTGTATGGAAAAAATGTAGATAAATTTCCTTATGGTGTTATAATTGCGAATAATAAGT
>JALUBK010000025.1:0-17979 GCA_027044945.1 Campylobacterales bacterium | reverse complement strand
GGACATTTTAGGAATTCCACCTATGAATTTATTTGACATGTCAGCCCCATTGATGTATAATTACTTTACTAAAAAGTTGATTTAACACTATATAATTATGAAAAAAATTATACCATTAAATCAAATGAATCCATATCTAATAGCTTTAAGAGGAAAAGTGCTATAGTGGAGTAAAATTGCAAGTAAAATGTCAAATAAAATAGACGATCCGGACAATAATGAGCCTTTAAATAGAATGCTTTAGTATTCTGTAAAAGGATATAATGCACCTTATCCTGTAGGATATACAATGCCAGATGCCAAAGATGGAGATGATGATTAAAATTTAAAATTGTAACCAAATTGTAATCAAGTTTGGTTACAATTTCCTATAAATTTTATAAGGAGAAACAAGATGAACAAAATTGGTTCTATGATTTTAGCCGGTGCTATAGTTGCTACTTCTTTAGTAGCTAGTAATTTAGTAAAAGGTGATGGTTCAAGTTTTATACTTCCAGTCAATCAAGCTTGGGCTAAAGCTTATTATAAAGCAACAGGTAATGAAGTGCAATATAATGGCGGTGGAAGCGGAAAAGGTATCAAAGATGCTACTTCTAGATTGGTAGATTTTGGTGGAACAGATGCTCCTCTTACTCCAAGAGCTCAAAGAAAATATAAAATGCTTCAATTTCCTGCAATAGTTGGTGCGACTGTTATGGCTTATAATCTTCCAGGAGTTCCTAGCGAAGCTTTAAAATTAACTGATAAAGCTATTGTGGCTATTGCTGATGGTCAAGTAAAATATTGGGATAATCCAATGCTTAAAGCTGTAAATCCGAACATTAATTTACCTCATAAAAAAATAATATTTGCAAGAAGAAGTGATGCATCTGGAACAACTTGGAACTTTACATATTTTTTATCAAGTGTAAGTTTGGAGTGGAGAAGAGAATTTGGTGTTAAAAAAACTATCAACTGGACTTGTAACAATGTAGGCGGTAAAGGAAATCCAGGTGTTAGTTCAATCATAAAACAAACTCCATATTCTATTGGTTATATCGAATATGCTTATGCAATCCAATCTCATGCAAAAGTTGCTGTTGTTGAAAATAGAGAAGGATATTTTGTAAAACCTAGCATGAAAACATTTCAAGCTGCTGCAGCTGGAGCCAATTTTGATCCTAGAAAAGGTTTTTATACAGTTATAGGTTATCCAAAAGGTAAAAATGCTTATCCATTGGTAGCAAGCACATTTATTATTATGCCAAAAGAAAAAATAAATGCTGATAAAAAAATAACAGCTTTTTATTCTTGGGCATTTAGCAAAGGCTCTAGTATAGCTACAAAATTATTTTATGTTCCACTTCCAAAAAGTGTAACTAATAAAATAAAAAATTACTGGAAAGCTAACGGAGTTTATTAGTGTTAAATAAAGAATTTCTTTTTAAAAGAGTCGCCTTTTCAAGTGCGACTCTTATACTTGTTGTTTTAATTTCTATTTTTGTTATGCTTTTTTTATCCGCAAAACCTGCTATAGAAAAATATGGTTTGCATTTTTTGGTTGATAGCAATTGGAATAAAACTGTTGTTGTTAAAACTCCAATATCTAAAAAAAATATAACAAAAAAAGTAATAAAAACACAAAATGTCAGCGATAATGATGCAAATCTTTTTGCTGATGATACTCCTGTGTTGGGAGGTGGCAGTGATATTTCTTCTGATAACGAAGCAGATACAAATGTAAAAACTGATACTATTTTTGGTGGATATGTTCCAATAATGGGAACTATATTTTCAACTTTGATAGCTATGATTTTTTCTATTCCTATAGCTATGGGGATAGCTATTTTTTTATCTGAAATAGCTCCTGATTTTCTTATCAAGCCAGTCGGTATAGCTATAGAACTTTTAGCAGCTATTCCAAGTATTATTTATGGTATGTGGGGACTTTTTTATTTTGCTCCTTTAGTTCAAAAAATTTTTGGAGGTT
Organism: Campylobacterales bacterium; assembly: GCA_027044945.1. Taxonomy (GTDB): domain Bacteria; phylum Campylobacterota; class Campylobacteria; order Campylobacterales; family JALSKU01; genus JALSKU01. The sequence goes on along the minus strand of JALUBK010000025.1, from coordinate 16,010 downwards.
CCCAAATATCTCTTTTGACGGCTGGTTTGGTGCTTGGGATTATGATACTTCCATTTATGGCTGCTATTACAAGAGATGCCATGAATACAACTCCAGATGTTTTAAAAGAATCTGCTTATGCTTTGGGAGCAACTAAGTTTGAAGTGGTAAAAGATGTTATTTTTCCATATGCAAAAGTTGGCATTATCGGTTCTGTTATACTTTCTCTTGGAAGAGCTTTGGGCGAAACCATGGCGGTTGCATTTTTGATTGGAAGTGTATTTAAACTACCTCATCATTTGACTGATCCAACTATATCTATCCCAGTTGTTTTGGCAAATAATTTTGGTGAAGCCAGTGGAAATATGATGAGTTCATTGTTTTATTTAGCATTTATACTTTTTGTTTTCAGTTTTATTGTTATTGGAACAGCAAAGTTTTATTTTTTAAGGGGTAAAAGATGAATAATGTAAAAAAAAGAAGATTACTTCTCAATAAAATTATACTCGTATTATCAACTTTGTCTGCACTTTTAGGATTATTTTTTTTATTTTGGATATTAATAACTCTATTTTTAAAAGGTGTTGGATCTTTAAGTTTTTCTCTTTTTACAAACGATTTGGTTGATGGAGGACTTAGAAATCTAATATTTGGTCAATTTGTAATGGCTTTTCTGGCTACAATTATAGGTGTTCCACTTGGAATGATAGCAGGTATTTATTTAAGAGAATATGGATATGGAAAATATGCAAATATGATAAGAGATTTAAGTGATATCATGATGAGTGCCCCATCTATTGTTATAGGTGCCTTTGTTTTTGCAGTTTTTGTTGTTCCTTTTGGAAGTATAAACGGATGGGCTGGGGCTATTGCACTTGCCATTATGCTTATACCAATAGTTGTAAGCACTACTGATAATATGCTTTCTCTTGTCCCAAAAGAATTAAGAGAAGCAGGTATTGCACTAGGAGGCAGTAAGCATAAAGTAATTTTAGATATAATTCTAAAAGCAGCAAAAGTCGGGTTGATGACAGGAGTTCTTTTAGCTTTTGCGAGAGTTATTGGAGAAACAGCACCATTGCTTTTTACAAGTGGAACAAATAGTTTTTGGACAACCAATTTAAATAATGCATTTCCATCATTAACAGTTAGTATATACAACCTTGCAAATTTTCCAACAGATAAAGCAAGAGATTTAGCATGGGCCGCATCTTTTATATTGACTACTATTGTGCTTGTTATAAATTTAACAGGTAGATTTATTATACGAAAAAGGAAAATTAAATGATTCTCGCAATGAACATAAAAAAGTTTTTTTTCACATATAACGAAGCGGAATCGCCATCGTTGAAAAATATTAATATGCCTATTGAAAAAAATAAAGTTACATCTATCATAGGTCCTAGTGGATGTGGAAAATCAACACTTTTGAGATCTTTAAACAGGATTCATGATTTATATCCAGGCAATACATATAAAGGTAAAATAGAGCTTTTTGATAAAGACGGTAAAAATCCTAAAAATATACTTGATATAAAAAAAGAGGATGAATTGATAAATCTGAGGATAAAAGTGGGTATGATATTTCAAAAGCCTACTCCTTTTCCTATGAGTATTTTTGACAATGTTGCTTATGGCTTAAAAATAATGGGAATAAAAAATAAAAATGAGTTAAAAGATAGAGTTGAAGATGCTTTAAAGGGAAGTGCTTTGTGGAGTGAAGTTAAAGATAGATTGAAACAATCAGCCATGGGATTAAGTGGCGGACAACAGCAAAGACTTTGTATCGCAAGGGCAGTTGCAGTTAAGCCTGATGTTTTGCTTTTTGATGAGCCAACAAGTGCACTTGATCCCATATCCACTAGTGCTATTGAAGAATTGGTTAGTGAGTTAAAAAAAGATATTACTATTACGATAGTTACACACAATATGCAACAAGCAAGTAGAATAAGCGATTATACTGCTTTTATGTATCTTGGAGATTTAGTAGAGTTTAATGAAACAGAAACAATTTTTTTAAATCCTAAAGAGAAACAAACGGAAGATTATATAACAGGGAGATTTGGATAATGTTAAAAAAATATAACGAAGATTTATATAAAATTAGAAATAGTATTAAAACATGTGGTGAAAAAATTATAATGGCAAATAAGGCTCTTTTGGAGAAATTAACAGATTGCAAAGAAGATAAGGAAAATGATCCAAAAGCATATCTTAAAAATCTTAGTTCAATATTGAATGATATAGATAATGAAATAATAAAAGTATTAGCTTTGACTTCTCCGGAAGCTCGTGATTTAAGAGAAGTAATTGCTTATTTTAAAATAACAAATGAATTATTAAGAGCTTCTCAAAATAGTAGAAGTTTGATAAAAGTGCTTTCAAATAATTGTAGTGAAATAGATCAAGACATTATAAAAGAGTATGTTATTCCTTTGGAAAAATCTTCTATAAAAGCCTTTACAATAGCGATGTCAATGTTGGATATTGATGATGTCGATGAACTAAAAGATATTCTTCATGAAGTTCTTTTAGAAGAAGATAAAGCAGATGAATTGTATAGTATTGTGGAAAAAAAGATTTTTAAAAGTTTAAAAGATAATAGTGATTTTCAAAAAATTCATTATATATTGAAAGCTATCAGACGGTTTGAAAAAATTGCAGACAGAGCTACAAGTATAGCAAATCTTGTGCTTTATATTTTTGAGGGAGGGGCATTAGAAAGGGTTTAATGTGCAAACAATATTAGTCGTAGATGATGAGCCTGATATATTAGAATTTATAGAATATATTTTGACTAAAAATAAATATAATGTTATTTCGCTTAAAGATACTCAAAAAATGGAACAAATTTTAAGTGAAGAAAATGTTTCTTTGATTTTAATGGATAGAAATCTTCCAAAATGCGAAGGTTCTTTGTATATTGAAAAATTGAGAAACAAAGGGTATAATGTTCCAGTGATTTATGTAAGTGCAAAAGATAATAATAAAGATATTTTAAAAGGTTTTGACAGAGGTGGAGATGATTATATCACAAAACCTTTTAATCCCGATGAATTAGTAGCAAGAGTTAAAGCCGTTATTAAAAGATATAAAAAAGATTCTAATATTTTAAAATGTAAAGATATTGTTTTTGATAAAATTAATTCTAAAGTTTTTATTGCCAATAAAGAGATAAAGTTGAGCAAGTTGGATAAAAAGCTTTTGTATGAATTTATGAAAAACAGTGGAATTTTATTGGATAGAGGAATTTTACTTCAAAATGTTTGGGAAGATAGTTTTGAAAAACAGTTAAAAACAGTTAATGTTGCCATAAAAAGGCTTAAAGAAAAAATTGATCCCAACGGAGAAAAAGAGTATATTAAAGCGATTAGAGGAGAGGGTTATATTTTTTGTTAAAACTTAATCAAATATATTTTAAAAAACTTTTTTTGCTTATTGTCGCTTTATTTTTAATTGTAGGAAGTGTTGTATATTTTTGGATAAAGGACTTTTGTTTTCTACAAGCCAAACAATCTTTAAAAAATGATGCAAATCTTATCTCTTTAATGGTTAAAAAAAATAACAATCTTGATATGCTTGTTAAAAAAATAAATCACAATAACCGTATAAGTGTTCAATTTATTGATGCAAATGGGAGAAAACATGGAATCGAAACTTCTTCAAAAAATTCTAAAAACTTAAAAAAAGATTTATTGTCTATTGTTAAAAAAGTTAAAGTTGGAAATCATTTTGTTTACATAATAGCAACAAAAAAGAATCAAAAATTTTATAAACATCTTATTTATCTTGGTGTAAAAATTACAACAATCACTTTTATATTTTTTGTTTTGATATTTTTTATTATTTATAAAATTGGTAAAAATATAGAAAAAGAGGTTGATAAAGTTTCCTCTTTTTTGATATATTTGACAAAAAAAAGAAAAAAAATACAAATCAACTCTAACTTTTCAAAAGAATTCTATAATATTACTCAACTTTTAACTAAAATAGCATCTATTTTGGCAAAGCAGGACAAAAAAAGATTAAAATATGTAGAGAATTTAAAAAAAGCAAATAAACAAAAAGATGATATCATTTCAGCAATCAGTCATGAGTTTAAAAATCCAATTACTATTATAAATGGATATAGCAAAACTCTTTTGGAAGATGATGGCATAAGCAAAGATATTGAAAGAAGATTTTTACAAAAAATTTATTTAAATGGTGAAAGATTGACAAATTTGATTGATACTTTAAGATTGTCTGTTAGATTGGATAACGATAATTTAAAATTGAATTTGAGTGAATTTGATCTTTTTAAATTGGTTCAAGAGATTACAGAAAATCTTTTATTGACATATCCTGATAGAAAAATAAATATTAATAAAAAAGAAATTGTTTTTATCAAAGCCGATAGGATACTTTTAGGTGTAGCAATATCTAATCTTATAGAGAATGCACTTAAATATTCCCATGATGATATTGAAATTATTATAAATAAAGATAAATTGATGATCAAAGACCAAGGTATAGGCATAGAAGAAAAAGAGATAAAAAATATAACTAAAAAATTTTATAGAGTTTCAAAAAATAGTTGGAATAATTCGTTGGGATTAGGACTTAATATAGTTATAAATATTCTTTTTGCACATAATTTCAAGCTTGATATTCAAAGTCAAAAAAATATAGGATCCTCTTTTATTGTGAATTTTCTGAGTAAATAGTCATTTACTTATTTAAGCTTATTAAATAAATTATGTAATATAATACAAAAATTATTCTAATAAAGGATTTGATAATGTCTCCTTCAAAAAAAGAGGAAAAGAAGAACAATATAATAGATGTAGCTTTAAAATTATTTTCTAAAAAAGGATTTTATAATACAACCATACCTGATATTGCTAAGACATTAAATATTAGTGTGGGAAGTATGTATAATTATTTTGCTTCAAAAGAAGTTTTGGCTAAAGATATTATGAGATATACTTCAGAAATACTCGGAGAAAAAATTAAAAAAATAAACAATTCACAAATATCAACAAAAGAAAAAATTAAAAAAATTGTTGCAACATATTTTGAAATTGCTGATAATAGACCTGAAATGATAGAATATTTTTTAAGAGTTTATCTTTCAAATAGAGATGTATTTAAAAATGGTTGTGAAGGCATGATATGTGTAAGTGCTTTTGTAACGGAAATAATGATATTTTTTGAAGAGGGTGTTAGGAATAAAGATTTAAGAAATCAGGATTTTTTTTCAGCTTTTGGACTTTTTATGGGGTATCTTGGGGGAATGGCCTTTTTAAAAGGAGAAAATGTTTTAGATAAAAATTTAAAAGATTATGTTGATAATATAAGTGAAAATATTTACTTTGCATTAAAAACAAATGTTGAATAAGGATTGTTTTTGCATAAAAAAAGTGATATTATATGGATACAAGGTATTACTTGTAATGGAAATACCCAATCATTTTTAAATTATCCAAATATGGAAATTTTCTTAAAAAGATATAATTTTTTGTATCATCCAGTTTTAGAAAGCAAATTAGATGTTATAAAGTCTTTGGAATATAATAAAAAATTTGATTTTTTGATTATAGAAGGAGCAATATCTAAAAATTTTATAAGAGCAGGTGTAAATTTTTATGAAAAAGTAAAATTTTTGGCAAAAAATGCAAAATACATTATAGCTCTTGGAACTTGTGCTACTTATGGTGGTATTTTTAAAAGAAAAAATTCTGAAAGTATAACCGGAGTATTTTTAAACGGCGATAAAAACGATGGTTTGTTAAAAGAGTTCCAAACAAAAACAATTAATATTCCCGGTTGTCCCGCTCATCCTGCATGGCTTGTTTCTACACTCGATACTTTAAAAAACAATGGTTTTATTTTAATGGATAAATTAAATCGTCCAAAAGAAATATATGGATATTTAGTTCATCAAGGTTGCAATAGAAATGAATATTTTGAGTGGAAAATTGATAGTAAAAATTTTGGAGAAAAAGAGGGTTGCCTGTTTTATCTTCAAGGATGTCGTGCTCCATTAACACATGGAAGTTGCAATAGGATTTTATGGAATGAAGTAAATTCAAAAACAAGATCAGGAAGTCCGTGTTTTGGATGCACAGAAAGTAGTTTTCCAAGAAATGATATGTTTGAAACAAAAACTTTTATGTCTATTCCTGCGGATTTGCCAATGGGTGTTTCAAAAAGAGCTTATTTAACCGTTACTGGAATAGCTAAAACTTTTACTATCAAAAGATTGCAAGAAAAAATAATATGAAAATCACTAAACAAATTGCTCAAAAAATTGAGGGTGAAGCAGAACTTGAACTTTTTTGGAAAAATGGAAAAGTTGTCGATTCGAAAATTAAATTTTTTAGTTATAGAGACATGGAAGAAATTATTCAAGGCAGATCTCCTTTGGATGCTCTTGTTTTAACTCCTAGAGTTTGCGGTATTTGTGGACATGCCCAATTAATGGCTGCAGTATTAGCACTTGAAAATATTTATACTAACAATAATATATCATTAAAAATTTCAAACAAAGCAAAAACTTTACGAAATGTTACACTTAATTGTGAAATTATTCAAAATCATTTAAAATGGCTTTATTTTATTATAATGCCTATTTTATATAAAATAGATAAAAGAGAATTTCCTAAGGAAAAGATTTTTGAAGCACTTAAAAGTGCAACAACTGCTACTAAATTAATAGCATTGTTTGCTGGTCAATGGCCTCACAATTCTTATATGATTCCAGGTGGTGTGGTGTGTGATCCTACAAATATAGAATTGTTTCAAGCGATTTCTTTAATAGATGAGGTTATAGATTTTTTTGAAAAAAATATCATACAAAATAGTATTGAAAATATTATAAACATAACAAATGTTGATGATTTATTAGAACAAAATGGGCTTATGAAAGATGTAATTCAAATTTTAATAGACCATGATTTGCAAAATTTGGGTAAAGCACACGATTGTTTTATCTCTTTTGGAAATAATTCTATATTCAAATCTGGTAAAAAAATAAAAACTATTTATAAGAATATAAAAGCTAAAAACATTAAAGAAGAAAGCTTTGATTTTACTTATGCTAAAAATGTTACATATAATAATAAATTTTATGAAGTAGGGCCTTTGTCTAGGGCGATTATTTCAAAAAATCCACTTGCTAAAAATTTGCATAAAATCTATCAAGATTCTATATTTAATAGAATTATTATGAAAATAATGGAAATAGCATATCTTTCGCATGAAGTTAAACAAAATTTAGCTTCTATCAATTTAAAAGAATCCTCTTTTATAAAACCTAAAACAAAAATAGAAAATTTAGAAGGTGCTGGAGAAGGTTTTACAGAAGCAGCAAGAGGCTCTTTGCATCATTCATTAAATATAAAAAACGGTAAAATTTTAAAATATGATATTATAACTCCCACACAGTGGAATCTAGGCAATTCTTCAAATATAAAAAATCCATCTATTATCCAAAAAGCACTATTAAATCTTGAAAATGAAGATATAATATCTTTGGTATTTAGAAGTTTTGACGAATGCTCCGTTTGCACTACACATTAAAAAAGATATAGAAAAAGTAATTTTTTCTATATATAATACAAATATTATATAAAATTAATCATTTATTAAGTTTAAATGAATTATTATTCTATATGAAATAATTATACAGGAGGTTTCAAATGAATAGAAGTGAAGAGTCGCTAAAAAAAATTTTTAGCAAAAGACTAGCAGAACTTGCAAAACTTCCAAAAATTGATGAAAGCAAATCAATACCATCAATTATGGAAGAAGAAGGGATTAGCAGAAGAGACTTTATGAAATGGGCAGGAGCCATGACAGCATTTCTAGGTTTATCATCTACTTTTACTCCAACAGTAGCAAAAGCTGCCGAACTTGCGGATAGATTGCCTGTTATTTGGCTTCATATGGCTGAATGCACAGGTTGTAGTGAAAGTTTAATAAGAACTGCAACACCAACAATAGAAAGCTTAATTTTTGATTATATATCACTTGACTACCATGAAACTCTTATGGCAGCAGCAGGTTGGCAAGCAGAAGAAAATCTTGATAGTTCTATTAAGAAATATTATGGAAAATATATTATGATGGTTGAAGGCGGTGTTCCTACAGGTAATGCAGGAAGCTTTTTGACTATTGGCGGACATGGAAGAACAGGTAAAGATATGGCAATAGATACAGCAAAAGGAGCTGCAGCTATATTTTCTATAGGAACTTGTTCTAGTTTTGGTGGAGTTCAAGCAGCAGCACCAAACCCAACTGGAGCAGTAGGTTTGAGCAAAGTTATAGATAAACCTGTTATACATATTCCTGGATGTCCTCCGAGTGCTAAAAACATAGTAGGAAGCTTACTTCACTTCTTGCTTTTTGGAACACTTCCTGCCCTTGATACTTTAAATCGTCCAAAATGGGCTTATGGCCATAGAATTCATGATTTATGTGAGAGAAGAGGTCACTTTGATGCAGGAGAATTTGTAGAACAATTCGGAGATGATGGTGCTAAAAATGGATATTGTTTATATAAAGTAGGCTGTAAAGGTCCTTATACATTTAATAATTGTAGTAGAGAAAGATTCAATCAACATACTTCTTGGCCAGTTCAAGCAGGTCATGGTTGTATAGGATGTAGTGAACCTAATTTTTGGGATACTATGGCACCATACGAAGAACCTGTAGCAGATCATTTGTATCATACCGTGTTTGGTGGACTTGGTGCTGATGCAACTGCAGACAAAGTTGGTATTGGTTTATTGACCATTACAGCTATCGGTATAGCAGCTCATGCAGCTATTTCAGTAGTAAAAAAACCTAAAGAATAAGGAGAATTTATGGCAACAAAAAGAATAGTAGTTGATCCGATAACAAGAATTGAAGGTCACTTAAGAGTAGAAGTAGTAGTTGATGATAATAATGTAGTAAAAGAAGCTTATGCCGGTTCTACTTTATGGAGAGGATTGGAAGTTATTGCAAAAGGAAGAGATCCTAGAGATGTTCCTTTTATTATGCAAAGAATTTGTGGCGTTTGCACCTATTCTCATTACCTAAAAAGCACAATGGCAGTAGAAGATGCTCTTGGTATTAAACCTCCTTTGAATGCAGAGCTTACAAGAACACTTATGAATATGGCTTTATTTTTACATGATCACCCTGTGCATTTTTATCAACTTCATGGAGTTGATTGGGTAGATATCGTTTCAGCTTTAAGTGCTGATCCTAAAAAAGCTAGTGAACTTGCTTTTAAATATAGCGACAATCCTATTGCAACAGGTGAAAACGATCTTAAAGCAGTTCAAGAAAAAGTAGCAAAATTTGCAAAATCTCCTTCAGGTTTAGGACCATTTGCTAATGCTTATTGGGGACATAAAACTTATCATTTTACACCAGAGCAAAATCTTATAGGTCTTTCTCATTATCTTTTAGCTCTTGATATGCAAAGAACTGCGGCTCAAATGTTAGCAACATTTGGTGGTAAAATGCCTCATCCTCAAAGCTTAACAGTTGGTGGTGTAACTTGTGTAATGGATTTGTTAGATCCTACAAGATTGGGTGCATATTTGACTAAATTTAAAGAAATGGCAAATTATGTTAATAATGCTTATCAAGCTGATTTATTAATGGCAGCAGAAGCTTATAAAAATGAACCTTCAGTAACTATGCCAGCTGGTGTTAAAGATTTTCTAGCCCATCAAGATTTTCAAGTTGGAAGAAATGATTATCTTTTTGAAAGCGGATATATTAAAAATTTTGATTTATCAAAAGCATATGATATTGATACAGATCTTATTACTGAAGAGGCTACTCATTCTTGGTATAAAGACAATGAACCTCTAAAACCATATAATGGTAAAACAAATCCAGATTATACAGGTTTTGTAGATGGTTCAAGTGTAGGACCTGATGGCAAGCCTATAGATAGCAAACTTTTTAATGTAAAAGGAAAATATTCTTGGATAAAAGCTCCTAGATATAACAGCAAACCTATGGAAGTAGGACCTTTGGCTTGTATGGTTGTAAATTATGCAAAAGGAAACAAAAGAGTAGTAAAAGTAGTAGATGACTTTTTGAAAAAAAGTGGGCTTCCAGCTTCTGCACTTTTTACAACTTTGGGAAGAACTGCAGCTAGAATGTTACAATTAAAAGTTATAGCAGATAATGGCTTGGAAGCTTTACATAATTTGATAGAAAATTTAAAAGTTGATCAAACTACTTGCACTCCTTATCAAATAGATAAAAATAAAGAATATAAAGGTTTGGGTATTGGTGAAGTTCCAAGAGGAATGTTGAGCCATTGGATAAGAATAAAAAATGGTATAGTTGAAAATTATCAAGCAGTTGTTCCAAGCACATGGAATGCAAGTCCTTTGGATGCAGAAGGTCAGCATGGACCTTATGAAGCAAATCTTATGGGATTGAAAATTCAAGATTTGACTAAACCACTCGAAATTATAAGAATTATTCATTCTTTTGACCCTTGTATTGCTTGTGCGGTGCATGTAATGGATGTCAAAGGAAAAGAATTGGGAAGTTATAAAGTAGATCCACTTTATGGTGGATGCAGTATATAAAGGATATATTATGGAAAATATAAAAAATAGTGAATGTAAATGTTTTCAAGAAAAAGAATTTACCTCTTCATATAGATGGCAACATTGGCTTAGGGTTCTTGCTATTGTTGTGTTGGTAGCTACAGGTTTTTATTTAGCTGATCCTTTTATAACTCCTGCATCACATGCAACTCCAACAGGGTTTTTGCAAGATTATATAAGAGCTTTTCATCTCTTTTTTGGCTTTTTACTAACAGCTGTTGTTTTGTTTAAAAGTTATATTTTTCTTTTTGTGAAAGATAGTAGCGGAGAGAGAAAATCTTTGAGAGATGCTTTGAGCCCTACTGTATGGCTTAAACAGATTGGATATTACCTTTTTATAACAAAACATCCTAAATTAAGAGGAACATATAATCCTTTGCAATTTGTTGCATATGTAGGGTTTTATTTAATGGTGTTTGGTATTATTTTAACAGGTTTTATGCTTTATGTTCAAGTATATCATGGAGGACTAGCAGCTTTACTATATAGTCCTATGATGAAATTAACTGTAATGGTGGGCGGACTTTCTGTTGTAAGACAAATTCATCATCTTTTAACTTGGGGTATTATACTCTTTGTAACAGTTCATGTGTATATGGCTATATTTAATGCAATTTATGGAAAAGAAGGTTCTATGGATGCAATATTTAGTGGTCTTAAATGGCATAGCAAACACGAATAAATTTTTTTATTAGTGTTAATTGAGAGGATTGAAATATTAAACATTTCAATCCTCTTTTTATTTTTTGTAAGGAATTAATTTGAAAATTTTAATTTTAGGTATCGGTAATGTGCTTTTTGGAGATGAAGGTATTGGTGCATTTTTGGCTCAATATTTAAAAAAAAATTATGAGTTTATCTCTAAAGAACATAGTGTAGATGTAATTGATGGCGGAACTTTGGCTCAAAGACTTATACCTATTATTGTTGAATATGATAAAGTTATTGTTATGGATTGTGTTGATGTGGAAGGTGCAAATGTAGGAGATGTTTATTTTTTTGATTATGAAAATATTCCAGGATATATTACTTGGCAAGGAAGTGTTCATGAAGTTGAAATGTTGCAAACATTACAAATGATTGATATGGTTGGAGACAGACCCCCTACTAAAATTGTCGGTGTTATCCCTTATGTTATTGGAGAAAATTCTACTTTTTCTATAACAAAAGAGATGAAAAAAGCTAGTTCTATAATGGTTAAAATTGTTTTAGATGAATTAGCAAAAGATGGCATAAAAGCTGTTCAAAAAGCTAATTATACTCTTGAAGAAGCTATTGATACAGTATGTTTTGAAGGAGTAAAATGATATTAAAATTTAGTTTTAAAATTGTTTCTACCTCATTATTTCTTGAAAATTTGTTATTAAAAGAATTGAAAGAAAGTAATTTGGAAGGAAAATTGATAAAAAATGAGAGCCAAGTTGATTTATTTGTGCAAGCTTCACAAGAAGAATTGGAAAAATTTGCTGATAAGCTTTCACAAGAGATTCCTGTTTCTCTCTTTTTGAAAGATACAAAAGTTGAAGTAGTAGAAGAATATCCAATAGAAAATTATGAATTGCCTTCTTATCCAAAAAGAGATTTTCCTTTTTGTCCAAAATGTTTAAAGAAAGCTCAAAAAGAATTTAATCCTTTTGTAAAATGTGATGTTTGTGGATATAATGGAGAATATTCAAATTTAGTATATAAAAATTTTGAAAAAGTTATAAAAAATGACAATAAAAGTATATTTAAAAATCTTGCTACTGCACTGGTGAATGGCGGAACAATAAAAATAAAGACTTTTAGTGGATATAGAGCTATTTCTTTATTAAATGAGAAAAATTTTAAAAATATTTCAAATGATTTTGAGATTTTAGGTGTCGATTTTAATGTTATAAAAAATTTATTTGCTTTAAGTAAAGGTGAAATGATAGCTTTGGGTAGTTTTGAAAAACCTATTTTAAGGCTTCCTACAAATCAAAAAACTATAAGTAAATATGATTTTTTAAAAAAAGCTCCAAATGTAAAAGTTAGATTGAGTGATGATTTAATTTTGGAATTGATTTGTGAAGAAGTAAAAAAATTAAATGAATCATGTATTCTGATAACAAAACTTGATAATTCTAAAAAATATAATATTGAACTTGATTTTGACGGAGAAATTAAAGAACTAAAAGCTTTAGAAGTTATGGTTTTGGATGACGGAACCACTCTTTTAGTTGATGGGGATAGATCAATTATTCCGAAAGTAAATAACGGATATAAAAATATAAAGCTTGGTGCATTATCACAAAATTATATAGCAATCAATGAAAATAATTTAATAACAACTTATGCAAAAGATGTAAAAAAATCAACTTGCGATAAAAATTTTACTCTCAGAGAAGGGGAATTAAGTTATGAAGCATCTCATGGAGCTTTTAATTCAATATTGGCTGAATGTAAGCTTTATGATAAAACTATTATAGGAGCTTATTTTAGTAAAGAAAATAGTGATAAAATTATGCTTAATTCTCCTAAATTTGGTCTTGTTGATTATATAAGTTTTGATTTTAAATTGCCAAAAGATACAAATGAATTGTTTGAAAATATAAAACAAATAAATGAAACAGCGAATAAATTAGTAAATAATTATTTAAAAGCTACACCAAAATCTTTAAATAAAACTTTTATTTATAAAGATGAAATAAGTAATATTTATAAATTATGGGGAATTATCGCTGTTTTGCTTGGTATTCAAGAAGATGGAAATGTCGAAGAAGGTGCTCAAAAAATCTTACATTTTGCCGATTCTTTTATTGGAATAAGAGGTCCTAGAATTGATTATAAATTAAAAAGAGAAAATGAGACATCAAAGCTTAACATTTTAAAAGTTATAAGAACGACAATGAGCTTTAGATTGACACAAATGGATTTTTCAACTCTTAGTTTTGGAATACTAGAGAGTTTTACAGAATTTATTTCAAATTTAGTTGATGACATACAAAGTAATTATGATGATATAAACGGTGTTTGTTTTAATGGTTCTTTGTTTCAAATAAGAAAATTAACAAATAATTTTTATAAATTAACAAAGAAAAATTATAAAATGTATATGAACCAAGAATTTATATTGGATGATATGAATTTGGGTTTCGGAATAATAAATGCGGCTTGCAAAAAATAAAATTGAAAGATATAGATGCAATGTTGAAGGAATAGTTCAAGGTGTAGGGTTTCGCCCTTTTATTTACAAAATTGCATTAAAAAATAATTTAGTCGGTTTTGTAAATAATTCTAGTGAAGGTGTTTATATTGAAATAGAAGGATTAACAGATAATTGTGAAAATTTTTTTAAAGATTTTGACTCTTATCTGCCTCCATTAGCTAAAATAGATAAAATAACAAAAAATAAAATTGATATTAAAAACTCTAAAAAATTTGTAATAATACAAAGTAAAACTTCAGATATAAAATTTGCTTCCGTTTCTCCCGATATTACTATTTGTGATGATTGCTTAAGAGAATTAAAAGATAAAAATAACCGTAGATTTAATTATTATTTAATAAATTGCACCAATTGTGGCCCAAGATATACAATAATAGATAAAGTTCCTTATGATAGAGTAAATACATCTATGAATAAGTTTAAAATGTGCATTGATTGTGAAAAAGAATATACAAATCCACTTGATAGAAGATATCATGCTCAGCCTATTTCTTGCCATGAATGTGGTCCGAGTGTTAAATTTTATAAAACTCATAATGAAGAATTTTTAGCTAAAGACGACGAAGCTATAAAATTGTGTGCAAAGAGTATAAAAAATGGTAATATTGTTGCAGTTAAAGGGCTTGGTGGTTTTCATTTGATGTGTGATGCGACAAATATTAAAACTATAAAAGAATTAAGAGCAAGAAAAAACAGACCCACAAAACCTTTTGCTGTAATGTTTGAAAAGATTGAAGATATTAAAAATTTTGCCACTCTTTCTAAAAAAGAGGAAGAGTTGATATTGAGTAAAGAAAAGCCAATAGTAATAGTTAATAAAAAAAAATCAAACAAAAATAGAAAAAAAGAGTTGTTTGTGGCTCCTTTGATCGATAGAATAGGAGTGTTTTTGCCGTATACTCCGCTTCATTATCTTCTTTTTGAATACTTGAATTGTCCTATTGTTGCAACAAGTGCAAATTTAAGTGATGAGCCTATTATAAGGTCTAAAAAAGATTTATGTTATAAATTGAGTTATGTGGTAGATTATGTGTTGGATTTTAACAGGGATATTATAAATGCTTGTGATGATAGTGTTGTTCAAGCGATAGATGATAAAAAAGAAACATTAAGACTTTCTCGAGGATATGCACCAAAATATATAAAACTTCCTTTTAAATTGAAAAATAAAATTTTGTGTGTAGGAGCAAATCAAAAAAATATTATTACTTTGTGTTTTGAAGATATATTGGTTATAAGTCCTCATATAGGAGATTTAAACAGCATTGAAGCAATGGAATATTTTGAAAGAACAATCGAAACTTTTAAAAGATTTTATAATTTTGAGCCAAATTGTATTGTTTGCGATAAGCATCCAAGATACGAAACAGTAAAATGGGCTGAAAAATCAAAAATCAAAAATGACAAAATCAAAATTTTTAAAGTGCAACATCATTATGCTCATATATTATCTTGCATGGCAGAGTTTAATATAAATAAAAAAGTTTTAGGTTTTAGTTTTGATGGAACAGGATATGGAGATGATGGAAATATATGGGGTGGAGAAGTTTTTGAATGTGATGAAAAAAGTTATAAAAGAGCTTATCATTTTAAATATATTAAATTTCTTAGTGGAGAAAAAGCTATAAAAGAACCTAAAAGGATCGCCTTAAGCAGACTTTTTGAAAAATACTCTTTGCATGAAATTTTGCTTTTTGATATTCCGTTAGTAGAAAATTTTTCTGTTTTGGAAATTAAAAATCTTTATAAAATTTGGCAACATACAACTTTAAAAACAAGTTCTATCGGAAGGCTTTTTGATGCAGTTGCAAGTTTGAGCGGTATTTTACAAGTAAGCAATTATGAAGGTGAGAGTGGATTAATTATCGAATCATATTATAATGAAAAAATAACTGATAGTTTTTCATTTAAGATTGAAGATAATATTATAGATATAATAGATTTGGAAGAAAAGAGTATTGAAATAATGGAAAAAAGTAAAAATTTAAACAAGAAAAAAACTCTTATATCTTCGATGTTTATAAATACATTGGTTAATATTATTATAGAAATTTCAAGTAAATATGATTTGGATATTGTTTTAAGCGGAGGTGTTTTTCAAAATAAAACTTTACTTTTGAAATGTATTGAAAAATTAAAAAAACAAAATAAAAATATTTATTTTCAACAAGATACTCCTATAAACGATGGAGGTATTTCATTAGGACAAGCTTGGTGGGCGATAAACCATGAGA
>JALUBK010000024.1 GCA_027044945.1 Campylobacterales bacterium | reverse complement strand
GCATCTTTAACAACAGTAATTGGAATAGAAAAATTCATATATCTGTTTTGCACTGTATTAAAATAGCTAAATTTAAAAGTATTTTCATTTTTGGGAATAATAGCAAAATAATATATTTTTGATTTTGGTAAATTTATATCAAAAGAATCAATACCGTCTTTAATTACATTTTTTATATGAAAATCTCTTAAATTAGCATTTTTTCCTGTAATTTCTAAAACTAAAATATTTGAATTTTGATTAAATTGTGTAGCTTTACTTTTAATAACTTCAAGATTTTCAGCTATTACTCCACTAAAATATTTATTTTGCTTCAATTTTATAATTTCAGGATTAATTTTATCCAAAGATTGACTTGCTATAATTTTTCCATTATTACTAAGAGATATTAAAATTTTAGGAAATTTAGAATTTGCGGATAAAGCTTTAAAATAAAAAGTATTATAATAAATATTATCATTATACCATTTCCAAGAATTATCTTTATTCAAAATATTTAACAAAGAAAAATTATTAAAATTTGTAATAATTTTATTAAAATCAGTTGTTGCAACAATTGCTTTTAATTTAACTTTAAAAATTTGATTTACATAAACTCTTTCTGGTTTATTTTCATAAGAAAGGTATAATAAATTTTCTTTTGTATTATTAAAATCATTTTGATTGGCAATATCTTCACTCCACAATGATAAGTAAATAGTTAAAAATATTATAAAAATTTTCATAAGCCAATTTACTTCAAAAATCCTTCTAGCATTTTAATTCCATCTTTTGAGCCCAATATACTTTCAACAGCTCTTTCAGGATGAGGCATAAGACCAAAAATATTTCCATTTTTATTACATATTCCAGCAATATTAGCTACAGAACCATTAGGATTATTTGAATTGCCTTTTTCATCACAATAAGTCAATAATATTTGTTTATTATCTTGTATTTTTTTCAATCCCTCATTATCAATATAATAATTACCTTCTCCATGAGCTATGGGAATATTGATAATATCCCCTATTTTAAATTTTTGTAAAAAGATATTCTGA
This sequence comes from Campylobacterales bacterium, assembly GCA_027044945.1. Lineage (GTDB taxonomy): Bacteria > Campylobacterota > Campylobacteria > Campylobacterales > JALSKU01 > JALSKU01. The sequence continues at coordinate 5,664 of JALUBK010000024.1, read as the reverse complement.
TTATTTTCAACTTTTAAATAATGAAATTCTGATATAAAATGAGTATTTCTATTTTTCTTCATGGCTCCTGGTAACAATCCAGCTTCTAAAAGTATTTGAAATCCATTACAAATACCAAGAATATTTCCACCTTTATCTGCATATTCCATGATGCTTTTTACGATAGGAGAAAATTTTGCAATAGCTCCACTTCTTAAATAATCCCCATAGCTAAAACCACCCGGAAGAATTATTAAATCATATTTGGCATTAAACTTATCATTTTTATGCCAAATCAAATCAACATCTGCATTTAATTTTTCATAGGCATATTTAGTATCAAGCTCACAATTAGTTCCTGGATATACTATAATTCCTACTTTCACTAATTATCTCCTAATATTATTTCAAAATCTTCTATAACAGTATTTGCCAAAAGTTCTTCGCTCATTTGTTGAACTCTTTTTTTGATTTCTTCTTTATTTTTTCCATCAATATTTAAAATAATTTGTTTGCCAATTCTCACATCTTCTACTTCATTAAATGAAAGAGAGTTTAAAGCATGCAAAACAGCTTTTCCCTGAGGATCTAAAACTCCTTTTTTCAATTGAATATTTACTATAACTTTCATTAATTATTCTCCATATTTATTCTTTTTAATATCTCTTCATAAGCTACCTTTACTTCTCCCAAACCTTGTCTAAATCTATCTTTATCCATTTTCTCATTAGTCTTTGCATCCCAAAATCTACAACTATCTGGACTTATTTCATCTGAAAGTAAAATATTTCCATCTTTATCTTTACCAAATTCAATTTTAAAATCAACCAATTTTAAATCTCTTTTATAAAAAAATGGTTTTAATATATTATTTATCTCTCTTCCCAATCTTTTTAATTCTTCAAGTTCATTTTCATTGATTAAATCAAGCAATAAACAATGTTCGTCATTTACTAAAGGATCTCCCAAATCATCATCTTTATAATAAAATTCCACTAAAGAAAAGGGTAAAATTGTTCCATCTTTGATACCTAATCTTTTAGTAAGAGAACCTGTTGCAATATTTCTAATAACAACTTCAAGAGGTATAATATTAACTTTTTTAACTAATTGTTCATTATCACTTATAGTTTCAACAAGATGAGTTTTTATTCCATGTTGCTCTAATAGTTTAAAAAGTTTAGTACTTATTTGACAATTTAAAGCACCTTTTCCTTTTTCATTTCCCTTTTTTTGTGCATTAAATGCTGTTAAATCATCTTTAAATTCAGAAATCAATAAATCTTCATTATCACTTTTATAAAGTCTTTTGCCTTTTCCTTCATACAATAACTCTATTTTTTTCATCCTTTTTTCCTTATTTGTTCTTTTTTTCTATATCCAACACTTTTATAACATCAATAGCTGTTTTAAGTTGTAAATCACTATCAATTTCTTTTTGTGTAATTGTTTTCTTTTTGTTTATATTTATATTTTTCTTTGGAATTTTTCCATTTGTTTTTGCAAGTTCATTTTTTAAATGTTCTTTAAGTTCGTTTTCTTTCAATATAAAAGCATTGTCTTTTGAAGGAACTTTACCAGGATATACAACTATATCTGGGGAAACACCGATAGATTGTATAGTTCTTCCTGTTGGCAAATAATATCTAGCTATTGTAAGCCTAATAGCTTCTGTTTTATCAATAGGTAAAATCACTTGAACACTACCTTTTCCAAAAGTTTTTTCTCCAACAATAATAGCTCTTTTGTGATCTTGTAAAGACCCACTTACAATTTCACTAGCACTAGCACTTCCACCATTAACAAGAACGACCATCGGAATATTTTTAATTGTTCCTTTTCTAGTAGCTTTATATTCTACATCTTCGCTTGCAACTCTTCCTTTTTGAGAAACAATTATCCCTTTATCTACAAATAAATTTACAAGTCCTACAGCTTGAGAAAGTAAACCGCCTGGATTATTTCTCAAATCCAATATAATACCTTTATTATGAGGAAAATCTTTTAAAGCTTTTTTAACACCTTTAACAACTTTTGCATCAAAACTTGTTACTCTAATATATAAAATATCTTTATTTTCTATCTCTTTGGCATAAACTGATTGAATTTTAATAATATCTCTAACAATTTTTATCTTAATAGGTTTAAGTGAGCCTTTTCTAACAACAGTTAAATAGATTTTAGATTTTGGTTTTCCACGCATAAGTGACACTGCTTCATCTATAGTCATATTTAATGTAGATTCATTATTTATTTTTAAAATAATATCTCCTGCTTTAATACCTGCTTTATATGCTGGAGTTCCATAAATAGGTGAGATTACTGTTAAAACACCATTTTTCATGCCAACTGTTATACCTAAACCTCCAAATTCACCATTTGTTTCTATTTGCATCTCTTTAAAAGATTTTTTATTAAGAAAAGATGAATGTGGATCTAAATTGGACAACAAACCTGCGATTGCCTTATTGACAATTTGATTTAATGTTAAATCTTTTACATAATATTTTTTTACAGTTCCAAGAACTTTTGTGAATTTTGTTAATGCCTGAAGTCTTGTTTCATTATCATAATTACTATTTGCAAAAAGTGTTGAAGAAATCAACAAAGTTCCGCTTATTAATGTTGAAAAAAAGCCTAAGGCCAAAGATCTATTTTTTTTCATTTTAAAATCCCTATTATTTATTTTTTGAGAAGGTATTCTACTCAATATTTCCTAAATAGATTGTTAAATAAACAAATTATAAAAATTATTTTTATTGTTATATTATTTTATTTATAAAACTTGACAATGATAGACTAAATGTTGTATAATTTTAAAAAATAAAAAAGGAGCAAAAGAAATGAAAGAATTATTTGAAAAACTAACACACCAAATGACATCAGCATTAGAAAGTGGAATATCTTTAGCACTTCATAATAAAAACAGTGAAGTGGAAATTATTCATGTTATATGGGGATTATTGACAAACAGTAATTCTATTTTAAATCAAGCATTAAATAAAATGAATATTGATAAAACTGCTATAGAATTAGAAGTTAAAAGCAGAGCTGACAGGTTGCCAAAAGTTTCAACTGTAACAAAAGAAAATATAAAAATATCAAAAAATTTAGCCGAAAGTTTGCAAAATGCCGAAGGATTGATGAATTCTATCGGTGATAAATATTTAGCAGTTGATACTTGGATACTTGCCAATTTAGAAAATGAGCCTTCTAAATCTATCTTTTCTAAATTTTTAGATCTTTTAGAATTTAAAAAAAATATTGAAGCTATAAGAGGAAATAAAAAAATAGAATCTCAAAGTGCAGATGAAAATTTGGAAAGTTTAAACAAATATGGAATAGATTTGACACAAAAAGCTATAAATAATGAACTTGATCCAGTTATAGGAAGAGATGAAGAGATACAAAGAGTTATGCAAATTCTTATAAGAAAAACAAAAAACAATCCTATATTATTAGGAGAACCGGGAACTGGAAAAACTGCAATAGTTGAAGGATTGGCTCAAAGAATTGTTGAAAAAGTCGTTCCTATAAGTTTGCAAAACAAAAGAGTTATTGCACTTGATATGAGTGCATTAATCGCAGGAGCAAAATACAGAGGAGAATTTGAAGATAGACTAAAAGCTGTTATCAATGAAGTTAAAAAAGATGGAAATATAATACTTTTTATAGATGAAATTCATACTATTGTCGGAGCAGGGGCTAGCGAAGGAAGTATGGATGCAGCAAATATGTTAAAACCTGCACTTGCAAGAGGAGAACTACATACAATAGGAGCAACTACTTTAAAAGAATATAGAAAATATTTTGAAAAAGATGCCGCACTTCAAAGAAGATTTCAACCTGTAAAAGTAGAAGAACCAAATATAAATGAAGCTTTACAAATTTTAAGAGGCATAAAAGAAAAACTTGAAGCTTTTCATAATATTAGTATTCTAGACAGTGCATTAGTAGCAGCTGCAAAATTAAGCGATAGGTATATAACTGATAGATTTTTACCTGATAAAGCGATTGATTTAATAGACGAAGCTTCTGCTGAACTTAAAATGCAAATAGAAAGTGAGCCTATGGAACTCTCAAAAGTCAAAAGAGAAATAAATGCTCTTTTGGTTGAAAAAGAAGCTTTAAAAATGGACAAATCAAAGAAAAATGACGAAAGACTCAAAGAAATCGAAAAAGAAATCGCAGACAAAGAAGAGTTAAAAAGATCACTTGACAATCAATTTGAAAATGAAAAAAAAGTTTTCAATGAAATTGCTGAAATAAAAACAAAAGTTGATGCTTCCAGAAGAGATGCCGAACTTGCAAAAAGAAATAGTGATTTTAATAAAGCTGCCGAAATAGAATATGGTAAAATACCAGAACTTATTAAAAAAGAAAAAGAGTTAAATGAACAATGGAATAAAATGCAAGAAAGCGGAACATTGCTCAAAAATAGTGTTGATGAAGAGATGATAGCCAAAATTGTTAGCAAATGGACAGGAATACCGGTAACAAAAATGCTTCAAAGCGAAAAAGAAAAAGTTTTACATATTGAAGATGAACTTAAAAAAGAGGTAAAAGGTCAAGATACCGCTTTAAAAGCTGTTAGCAGAGCTATCAAAAGAAACAAAGCCGGACTTAGCAGTGAAAGTAAGCCAATTGGAAGTTTTATGTTTTTAGGACCAACTGGTGTTGGTAAAACTCAAACCGCTAAAACTTTGGCAAAATTTTTATTTGATAGTGAAAAATCGCTTATCAGATTTGACATGAGTGAATATATGGAAAAACATGCAGTTTCAAGACTTGTTGGTGCACCTCCAGGATATGTTGGATATGATGAGGGAGGACAATTAACTGAAGCTGTTAGAAGACATCCTTATAGTGTTTTATTGTTTGACGAAATAGAAAAAGCTCATCCAGATGTTTTTAATATTTTACTTCAAGTTTTAGATGACGGAAGATTGACTGACAATAAAGGTGTTACAGTCGATTTCAAAAACACTATTATTATCCTTACTTCCAATATTGCAAGTGGCAAAATAATGGAATTTGAAGACCCAAAAGATAGAGAAAAAGCTGTCATGGATGAATTGAAACTCCATTTTAAACCGGAGTTTTTAAACAGACTTGATGATATAGTTATTTTTAATCCTTTAGGATTGGAACAAATCAAAGAAATAGTTGATATAATGCTTATAGATTTCAAAAATAGATTAAAAGAGAGAAGTATTGATATAAATTTAACAGATAATGCAAAAGCATTACTTGCAAAAGCTGGATTTGATCCGACTTACGGAGCAAGACCATTAAAAAGAACTATTTATGAATTTGTTGAAGATAAGGTAGCTGAAATGATACTTGAAGATAAAATTCACGATGGAGATACTATTGATATTGATGAACAAAATGGAGAAATTGTTATAACTATAAAATAAAATTTATCGTCTTAAATTTATTTTTTGCTCTTCTTGCTACATAGTAAGAAGAGCAAAATTAAGCTTTTATTTATCACAATTACTTATACAAATTTTTTTCCGACTTCCGCCCAAAAGGCACTACAACCCCCGAATTATAGAAATCCAATTTCAAATTTAGGCACTACAAATACTATAATTTTTCTAAAATATAAGGAGTAGAGAAAATACAGGGGTCGAGGGTTTGACTTTTGACTTCTTCAAAATCCTAGATATTCTAGAGCTT
>JALUBK010000023.1 GCA_027044945.1 Campylobacterales bacterium | reverse complement strand
TATTTTTGGGCAATCTTTGCAAGATAAATTTTTTGAATTAACTTTAGTTAGTCCTTCAAAATTTATATCACAAATCTCACCCAAAACTAGACTTTTATGGGTGCTTATACCGTGCAGTGGTCTCATAAACTTATTTAGTGGTATAGACTAAACTATCTTTGGTATATCATATAAAGAATAAAATGTCAAGATGCTTTTTATTCTTTGATATAGATTTTATCGAAAAGCACTTTTGCGCATCCATTGTCTTGTAAATATATCCCAATTTTAAAATAATTATAATATTTTTTCCAATATGAAACATTGAAATTGTATTTTTTATTATTTTTTATTATTGTCAATTTATTTGTTTTTACTATAATATGAATATCAAAAAAATCTTTTGGTGTTAATCCTAAATCAATTTTTTTATAATTTTGCTCATAAAGATTAGGACTTTTTCTTATGACTGCCCAGATATGATTTTTTAAATTATGAAAATTTTTCATCCATACAATTCTTAAAAGAGGTTTATCAATGGAATTTTTCAGATTTGAATCAGCATGAATTTGTAAAAATGTAAATTCTCTTTTGGCACTAAGAGAAAATAATTTAACTCTCGCATCTAAACTTATAGGCATTTTTGTATTGACTTTCCATTCTTTTTTTATTCTAAGTTCGCTTCTATTTTTTTTGTTACACATATAAAAAACCATATATTTATTATCTTGAAGATAAAAAAACTTATTTGAATAATATTTAAATTCGCCATATTTTACACTATAAAGAGGATTATATTTACTTGTTGGAGCTTGCAGTTTGGATACATTTAGAATATTATGAAATTTTGTCAATGAATATGGACTTTCTTGAGCAAAAAGAGGTATTGTAAAAAAGAAAAATATAAGTTTTTTCATGTTATCCTTTCGAAAATAATATAATAATTATATCATATTTTCTTAAAAGTATTAGTTTAAAAAACACTTAATTTCAGCTATTTATAAGATTTATTCCACTATAATCTCATCTTCAAATAAATAGGCAAAGGTAAAATTATGAAATTTACAAAAATGATCAAGCCAAACGAAATCAAACGAGATTGGGTGGTTATAGATGCAGAAGGTAAAAGATTCGGTAGAATCATAACTGAAGTTGCAACGATATTAAGAGGAAAAAATAAACCTTATTTTACTCCTCATATTGATTGTGGAGATTATGTGGTAATTATAAATGCCAGTAAAGCTGCCTTTAGTGGCAATAAGCTAAATGATAAATTTTATCATAGACACACAGGTTATTTTGGTGGTGTTAAAAGTGATAAACTTGTAAAATTACTCGAAAACAATCCTACAAAACTATATAGATTGGCAACAAGAGGTATGCTTCCTAAAACAAATCTTGGTAAAGAAATGTTGAAAAAATTGAAAGTATATGCAGGAAACGAACATCCACATACTGCACAAATAAATACAAACAAAGAGGGTAAATAGTATGGCAAAGATTTATGCAACTGGAAAAAGAAAAAGTTCTATAGCAAAAGTATGGATAAAACCAGGATCTGGAAAGATGAGTATCAATGGACAAAGTCTTGATGAATGGCTTGGTGGCCATGAAGCTATAAAAAAGAGAGTTTTGCAACCATTGTTTTTGACAAAACAACTTAGCAATATTGATATAATAGCCAATACTTTAGGCGGTGGATATTCTGCTCAAGCTGATGCATTAAGACATGGTATTTCAAAAGCATTATGCTTATACGATAATGATTTTAGAACAATTTTAAAACCAGCTGGACTTTTAACTAGAGATTCAAGAGTAGTTGAAAGAAAAAAATATGGTAGAAGAAAAGCAAGAAGAAGTCCTCAATTTAGTAAAAGATAATCTATATCAAACAATCCGATATTTTGTCGGATTGTTATTTCAAAATAATTTAAATAATAATCAAACTGATTGAATAAAATCCTGAAATATATGCTATAATTTTGTAAAAATATAACAAAGGGATTTTTATGAAAAAAAGAGTTGCAGCAATAGCTTTGGCTATGAGTGCAAGTTTGCTTTTGGCAAATAATAATATATATAAATATGAAGTAACACCTGTGATTGGTGGAGTTTTGCCTGAAGGTAATTTGAATTTGGAGAATTATTTTACTTATGGACTTACCATGGGTGTTAATTTAAAAAATAATATGTTTAATCAAGTAGAAATTGGTTATTTAAGAAGCGATAATATAAAATATGATAATTCAAATAAAAAGACTGATTTTAATAGATATTTTATTGATTTAGTCAAGAATTATAAATTAAACAATAAGGCATCATTATACTCTTTAGTTGGTGTTGGTTACGAATCTTTAAATAATAATCAATTTGACAATAAAGACAGTGGTTTTGTAAATTATGGTCTTGGCTTAAAATATCAAGTAAAAGAAAATCTTTTTTTAAAAGGCGAAGTAAGAGACGAGATTAAATTTTCTCATGGAGATAATAATCTTATCTATACCGTTGGAGTAGGTATTCCTTTTGGCAAAGTAGCTCAAGAAACAGCTCCTCGTAAAGTTGTTTTACCTCCAGTTGTTATGGCTCCAAAAGCAATTCAAAAGGTAACTCCTAAAAAGATAATTATAAAAGATAGCGATGGAGATGGCGTAATAGATGCAAAAGATCAATGTCCAAATACTCCAAAAGGTGTGAAAGTAAATAGTGTTGGTTGTCCATTGCAAATAACATTAAAATTAAATTTTGGGATAGATAAATCTGTAATAAAACCTGAATATGATAAAAAATTACAAAAATATGCAAAATATCTTGTTAAAATGCAAAAAATATATAAAATAGTAGTAAAAGGTTATACTGATTCTATAGGTAGTGTAAAATATAATAAAAAATTATCTTTTTTAAGGGCCGATGCGGTTAAAGACAGACTTGTATCTTTAGGTGTTAAATCTGAAAATATAAAAGCAGTTGGATATGGTGAAGAAGATCCAATAGCTTCAAACAATACCAAGGAGGGAAGAAAAGAAAATAGAAGAGTTGTAATAGAATTAAGCAAATAAATGAAGACAGCTATATTATTTGATTTGGATGGCACACTTATTGATTCGACTGATGCGATTTTGTTAAGTTTTTTGAATGTATTTGAAAAATTTGGATTTGAAAAGCCGACAAATAATGAAATCAAAAAATATATCGGTTATACTCTTGAAGATATGTTTTTGTTTTTGAATGTCGATGAGAAATACATTAATGAATGTGTTTTAGAATATAAAAAAAATTATAAAGAAGTTTTCTTACAAAAAACTTCTTTATTGGATAATGCTTTTGATGCTGTTAAATTAGCTAATAGTTTTGCAAAATTAGGAGTAGTTACTACAAAAACAAGACAATATTCAAAAAAAATATTGGAAAACTTTAAGATAATGGATTATTTTGAAGTTCTTATAGGCAGAGAAGATGTTATACATCCAAAACCCCATAAAGAGCCTATTGAAAAAGCACTTTTTCTTATGAATCAAAAAAAAGAAAACAGTTGGATGATTGGAGATACTAATCTTGATATATTATCGTCCAAAAATGCTAATATTAAATCCATAGGTGTATTGAGTGGCTATGGTAAAAAAATCGAAATGCAACAATATTGTAATATTATAAAAAGTAATTCTTTAGAAGCTGTTAAATATATAAATAATAATCTTTCAAGTGCCTTAAAGTAACAAAAAAACAATAAATATACATTTTTTTTACATTTAAAGGTAATATTAAGTGAGCTTTCCATAAAATAAAATAGCTTTTATCTATTTAAAAATGATAAGGAGAATATATATGTTAGAAATTAGATGGCATAGTCGTGCCGGTCAAGGTGCAGTAACTGGAGCAAAAGGCTTGGGCGATGTAGTAGCAAATACTGGTAAAGAAGTTCAAGCATTTGCTTTTTATGGTTCAGCTAAAAGAGGAGCTGCTATGACAGCTTATAACAGAATTGATGAAAAACCTATTATAAATCATGAAAAATTTATGAGACCTGATTATGTGTTGGTTATAGATCCGGCTTTAGCATTGTCAGCTGATATAACTGCAAATGAAAAAGAAGATACAAAATACATTATAACAACTCATCTTTCAAAAGAGGAGCTTATCAATCTTATTCCAAAACTTAAAGGAAAAGAAGTTTATATTGTTGATTGCATGAAAATATCTATGGATACAATAGGAAGAGCTATACCGAATACTCCTATGCTTGGAGCTTTGATGAAAGTTTCAGGCATGTTTGAACTTGAGTATTTTCAAAATGCAATGCTAAAAGTTTTAAGTAAATTTCCTCAAAAGATTATAGATGCAAATATGGCTGCAATAGAGCGGGCATATAACGAAGTAAAATAAGGGAGGCGGAAAAATGGAATATTTAGGATGGGATCAAATAGAAGATGGGGCAATTTTGCCATCTTTTGAGAATGAAGCCTGTGATATAGTGCATTTAAAACAAGAAGAAAGAAAATATGCAAATACAAACTCTTATACTGCAAGTGTAGCAGATTGGAGAGTTTTTAAACCTGTTTATAACAGAGATACTTGTATTGATTGCCAAAATTGTTGGGTGTTTTGTCCAGATAGTGCAATTATTTCAAGAGATAAAAAAATGATAGGAATTGATTATGAGCATTGTAAAGGATGTGGAGTGTGTGCGGAAGTTTGTCCAACCAATCCAAAATCACTTATAATGTTTGAAGAGACTGAAGATAATGAAACGGCACTAGCAAATTGGCCTGAGAAAAAGAGGAAGGAAAAGTAATGGCAGAGAAATTAGAATTACAAGAAGTCGAAGTTTGGGATGGAAATATGGCTTTTGCTCAAGCTATGAGACAAGCTCAGATAGATGTGGTTGCAGCATATCCTATAACACCATCAACTCCAACTGTTCATGGATATGCTAAATTTTTAGCTGATGGTTATATAGATGGTGAATTTGTTTTAGTCGAGAGCGAACATGCTGCAATGAGCGGATGTGTGGGTGCAGCAGCAGCAGGTGGAAGAGTAGCAACCGCTACAAGTTCTCAAGGTTTTGCTTTAATGATAGAAGTTTTATATCAAGCAAGTGGAATGAGACTACCTATAGTGCTATGTTTGGTCAATCGTGCTTTAGCATCGCCTTTAAATGTAAACGGTGACCACTCTGATATGTATCTTGGAAGAGATGCTGGATGGATAATGGTAGATGCTTTTAATGCTCAAGAAGCTTATGATTTGGTTTTGCAAGCATTTAAAATAGGTGAAGATTTGGATGTTAGACTTCCTGTAATGGTCAATCAAGACGGTTTTATCACTTCCCATACAGCTCAAAATGTAAAACCTTTACAAGATGAAGTAGCTTATAAGTTTATAGGAGAATATAAAGAGGTCAATCCTATGCTTGATTTTTGCAAACCTGTAACCTATGGGGCTCAAACAGAGGAAGATTGGCACTTCGAGTTTAAAGCAAAACAACATAAAGCTTTAATGGAATCACCAAAAGTGATAAAAAGAGTTTTTAAAGAGTTTGAAGAGTTGACTGGAAGAAAGTATAATCTAGTAGAAAGTTATATGATGGAAGATGCCGAAGTTGCTATAGTAGCTTTGGGAAGTACTGTTGAGAGTGCTGTGCAAGCTGCTAAGGACTTAAGAGAGAGCGAAGGCATAAAAGCAGGTGTTGTAGCTCCTAGAGTTATCAGACCTTTTCCTGTTGAAGAGATCAAAGAAGCTTTGAAAAATGTAAAAGCTGTAGCTACACTAGATAGATCAGCTCCGGGAGGAGCACTTGGAATGCTCTTTAACGAAATCAGTTCAGCAATGTATCAAAGTGATAATAGACCTATTATCAACAATTACATATATGGTCTTGGCGGAAGAGATATGACTCAAGAAGACCTCAAAGAGATATATAAAGATATTAAGAGAAATGCAGATGAGGGTAAACTTGTTACGCCATTGCAACAATTTAGCGGACTTAGAGGTCCTAAACTCTCTTTTTTTTAGACAGGAGTAAATAAATGAGTAAACAAATAAGAAATTTAAAACAATTTTCAACATCAAATGATAGATTTGAGGGGGCTCACCTTTTATGTCCGGGATGTGCACACTCTATCATAGTAAGAGAGCTTTTAAACTGCACTGATGATAATTTGGTTATTGCAAATGCTACAGGTTGTCTTGAGGTTTGTACCGCTGTTTATCCACACACTTCTTGGGATGCATCTTGGATACATATAGGTTTTGAAAATGCCGCAACTGCCGCTAGTGGAGCAGAGGCTATGTATAAAGCATTGAAAAGAAAAGGAAGACTTAAAGACCCTGACAAGCCTGTAAAATTTGTAGCTTTCGGAGGTGACGGAGCAACTTATGATATAGGATTTCAATTTTTAAGCGGTGCGGTTGAAAGAGGTCATGACTTTACCTATATCTGTCTTGATAATGAAGTATATGCCAATACAGGCGGTCAAAGAAGTAGTTCTACTCCTATAGGAGCAAGCACTATGACAACACCTGCGGGAAGAGTAAGCTACGGTAATAAAGTAATGAAAAAGGATATGGTTGCTATCATGGCTGCTCACGGTGCTCCTTATGTAGCACAAGTCGCACCAAACAAGTGGAAAGATATGGTTAAAAAGTATCAAAGAGCACTTGCTACTGAAGGTCCAGTTTATATCAATGCTATGAGTGCATGCACAACTGAGTGGAAATTTCCTTCTCATGAAACTATAGATATAAGTGATTTGGCTACAGACTCTTTGGTATTTCCTTTATATGAGATCATAAACGGACACGAGCTTCATATAACTTACAGACCTAAAAAAGTTATTCCTGTTAGAGACTATCTAGGAGCCCAAGGAAGATTTAAGCATCTTTTCAAAAAAGAGAATGAGTATCTAATAGATGAGATGCAAAAAGC
>JALUBK010000022.1 GCA_027044945.1 Campylobacterales bacterium | reverse complement strand
TTTTTAAAGCAGTAGTATTTTCTTCACAAAGTGCATGAAAATGAAGTCCTTCTATTCCATCAAGCAACTCTTCTTTAAATTCTGCCAAAGTAACACCCAATCTAGAATGCAAAGTGCAAGGATTATACATATCAACAGAGGCAAAAGAACATTCAGGATTTACTCTAATCCCAAAACTAACCTTTTTATTTGCCTTTTTTTTAAACTTTTGATATTGAGAAAATGAATTAAAACTTATATGACTTGAAATATTTATTATTTCATCTATTTCATCATCTTTAAAAGCAGGAGAATATACATGAATCTCTTTTTTAAACTCTTCTTTTGCTAATTTTGCTTCATATAAACCACTCGCACAGCATCCATCAAGATATTTTGCAACCATATCAAAACTTTTATAAAATGAATATCCTTTTAATGCCAAAAGTATTTTAGCCCCACTTTGTTTTGAAACAAAATTTAAAAGTTTAAGATTTTTTTCAAGCAACTCTTCCTCAAGAACATAGCAAGGAGTCGGTATTTTATCTAATATATTATCTATTTTACTATTTCTTGTTATTTTCATCTTAACTTAACTCTTTTATTTGCCAAGGAAGTCCTTGCTCACTCAACTCTTTCATGAAAGGATCAGGATCAAGCTCTTCTAAATTATAAACACCTGCTTTTTTATAAATACCTTTAACCATTAACTTTGCTCCTATCATGGCAGGAACTCCAGTAGTATAGCTAACCGCTTGAGCTCCTGTTTCTTTAAAAGCTTTTTGATGATCGCAAACATTATAAAGATATATTTTTTTATGTTTGCCATCTTTAACACCTTCAGCAACTACTCCTATATTTGTTTTTCCAACGGTTCTTGCTCCTAAAGTTGCAGGATCAGGAAGAAGAGCTTTTAAAAGATGCAAAGGAATTACCTTACAACCATCAACTTTTACCTCATCAATCCTTAACATTCCAACATTTTCCAAACATTTCATATGTGTCAAATAACTTTCTCCAAAAGTCATAAAAAAGCGTATTCTTTTCAATCCTTTGATATGTTTTACAAGCGACTCCATCTCTTCATGATACATTAAATAACTATCTTTTGGGCCAATTTCAGGATAATCCCATACTTGCTTTATTTCAAGAGGCCCAGTTTCTATCCATTTTCCATTTTCCCAATATCGTCCCTTAGCACTCACTTCTCTTAAATTAATTTCAGGATTGAAATTGGTAGCAAAAGGATACCCATGATCTCCAGCATTACAATCAAGTATATCGATATTCCAAATTTCATCAAAATAATGTTTTTGCAAATATGCACAAAAAACATTTGTAACTCCAGGATCAAAGCCACTGCCTAAAAGCCCCATTATTCCTTTTTGTTTATATTTTTCTTGATAAGCCCACTGAAGTTTATATTCAAATTTTGCACTATCTGGATGTTCATAATTGGCTGTATCAAGATAATGAACATTTGTTCTCAAACATGCTTCCATGATAGTTAAATCTTGATATGGAAGAGCTATATTTAAAACCATAAAAGGCTTAACTTTTTCTATCAAAGTTACCAATTTATCAATACTATCCGCATCAACCTTTGCTATATCAATTTTATTATTAACTTCTTTTTGGAGTTTTTCACATTTGCTAAAAGTTCTACTTGCTAAAGTTATTTTTTTAAATACATCAAGATTTTGCACACATTTATGAACAACAACTCTACCGACACCTCCGGCACCAATGATTAAAATACCTTCTTTCATTTTTTTCCTTCTTGTAAAAGTTTTAATATAATTTTTACTCTTTGCAATGCTTTGCTTCTGTGAGAAAGTTCTTTTTTTATATTTTTATCCAATTCTCCTAATGTTTTATCAAAGCCTTTAGGTATAAACATAGGATCATAGCCAAAACCATTTTCCCCTTTAGCTTCATCTATAACATCTCCTCTCATCCAACCATGCACACTAAAAACTCTATCTTTTGTAACTAAAGCCATAGCTGCTGTATAAAATGCTGGAGTTTTCTTAATCTCTCTTTTTTTAAGTTCATCAATAAGCTTATAAAGATTGTCTTTAGCAGTAGCATTATCTCCTGCATATCTGGCACTATAAATTCCAGGTGCATTATTTAAAATAGGCAAACTGATACCACTATCATCAGATAAAACAATCGTCTTATCTGGTTTTCCAATCATCTCAAATACCGCTTTTGCTTTTATGATGGCATTTTCTTTAAAAGATTTTCCATTTTCTTCTATCTTAAATGGCTTAACAATCTCGTAAAAAGGGATGATTTTAATATCTTTAAAACTATTTTGTATCTCTTTAATCTTACCTTTATTTGAAGTTGCCAATATAATTTTCATAACTATCCTTAATATATTTACAATAATGTATAATTTTATCATATTTTTACTTTATTGGAGGACAACATGGTTAAATTGGCAAAGAAAGTTATGCCACTTAGTTTAATTATATCTTTAAGATTTTTTGGACTTTTTATAGTTTTATCGGTATTGAGTCAATATGCCTTAGGAATGAAATATTCAGATGCATTTTTAGCAGGAACAGCAGTTGGTGGATATGCTTTAACTCAAGCAATTTTACAAACACCGTTTGGATTGCTAAGTGATAAAATAGGCAGAAAAAAGACTATTCTTATAGGTCTTTTGATTTTTATCATTGGTTCGATAATATGTGCAATTGCTAATAATATTTATATTTTACTTTTAGGAAGATTTTTGCAAGGCTCAGGAGCTATAGGTTCAGTAATTACCGCTATGATAGCTGATCTTTCAAAAGAGGAAGAGAGAGCTCATGCTATGGCAATTATGGGTATGGTTATAGCTATGACATTTGCTGCTGCTATGATAGCCGGTCCATTAATGGCAGGATATTTTGGTGTTTCTTCACTTTTTTGGCTAACAGCATTATTAGCAATATTAGCTCTTACTATTTTATTTACCTCGGTGCCGGAACCGCCAAAAATTATTCACACTTATATGCAAGAAGAAGCAAAAGTCAAAAATGTTTTTAAAGATAAAGATTTAGTTAGAATGTATATAACTTTTCTATTTCACAGTTCTACAATGACAATAGCATTTTTTATTATCCCTATACTTTTAAAACATAAATTTGGTATTGAACCAACAGGTTTTTGGAAAGTTTATCTTCCAGCAGTTATATTTGGTATTCTCGCCATGGGACCAGCAGCAGTTATAGGAGAAAAATATGCAAAAGGTAAAGAAGTTTTTATAGTATCTGTTCTTTTTATTATAGCATCATTTTATCTTATGGGGTTTACCAATTCTTTCTTATTATTTGGTATAGGTGCAACTTTCTTTTTTATTGGATTTAACATGTTTGAGCCTCTTTTACAAAGTTTTGTAGCCAGATTTGCCAAAGTCCATCAAAAAGGAACAGCACTGGGAGTTGCCAATACTTTTTCTTATGTAGGCATTTTTTTAGGTGGTATTTTTGGAGGTTTTATTTATCAACATTGGCAAGAAAAAGGTGTAGCTACTTTTGTTTTTATCGTATCTATATTTTGGTTATGGTGGATAATAGGCATGAAAAATCCTGGACTCAGAAAAACTGCTTATATAAAATTGAATGACACAAATAAAGCAAAATTACAAGAAATAAAAGAAGTAAACGGAATAACAGACCAATATGTCAATGAAACAGAAGGTATAATAGTTGTAAAATATGATGCTCAAAAAATAAACGAAGAGGAAATAAAAAAGTTTTTTAATCAAAATTTATAAATTTTTTTAAAAAACTTCCGATATAGTTTATAACTGACAAGGATGTCAGAATACATATAAAAGGATTTATCATGGGATTTAGAATTAACACAAATGTTGCAGCATTGACTGCTCATAGAAATGCTGTTATGAATAATAAAGCATTAGATCAAAATTTGGAAAGATTAAGCTCAGGCTTAAGAATCAACAAAGCAGCAGATGATGCTTCTGGTCTTGCTATTGCAGATAGTCTTAACTCTCAAGCAACAGGTTTAGGTCAAGCTATCAGAAATGCAAATGATGGTATCAATATCGTTCAAACAGCTGATGGTGCTTTGCAAGAGTATACAAATATCGTCAATACAGTCCGAACCAAATCAATTCAAGCTGCATCTGATGGTCAAAATGCTGATTCAAGAAAGGCTATTCAAAAAGATATAGACAAGCTTCTTCAAGAGGCTCAAAATATCGCTTCAACTACTTCATTTAACGGTCAAACATTGTTAAATGGTGGATTTCATAACAAAAATTTTCAAATAGGAGCTTATAGTGGTCAAACTGTTAGTATAGATATAAAAAATACTCAAATCGCTAATGTTTCTAAATTTGCTATGGAAGACGGACAAACTGCCGTAAGTGCTGGTGGGACAACTGCTCATACAATATCTATTTCAGTAGCGGGAACTGTAGTAAGTGTAACTGTTAATGATGCAACAGGAAATACATCTTTGCAAAATGCTCAAGCTATTGTAGATGCTTTCAATGCCAAAGCACAAAGTGAAGGTGTAACTGTTAATGCGAGTGCTATAGAAACAACTGCAGGAAGTGGAAATTATACCATTAGACTAGACAGTGGAAATGACTTTACCACAAATACTTCAGGTGGAGTAGGTTTGGCAACAGGTGCTCAATCCACAAACTTAAATAACAATCTTAGCACAGTTGATGTAAGCACAAAAGCTGGTGCCGAAAAAGCTATCATAACAGCTGGATATGCTCTAAAAGATATCGATAGTGTAAGATCTGATATAGGTGCGGTTCAAAATCAACTTGAATCAACTGTTAGAAATATTTCTACTACTCAAGTAAATGTTATTGCAGCAAAATCAACCATAATGGATGTTGACTTTGCGGCAGAAAGTGCAAGCTTCTCTAAACATAATATTTTAGCACAATCTGGTTCTTATGCTTTGAGTCAAGCAAATGCTGTTCAACAAAATGTATTAAAGTTATTACAATAACTTTTTAATAAAGTCGGATAATTTTATCCGACTTTATCTTCTTTAAAAATTTCTTTATATTTATTTATAATTTTTAAAAGTTGAAATGTTATAATCTTTTGAAATTTTTTGATATTTTTTTTAGGATTTTCTATCTGTGAAGTATTAAAAAAATCACCAATATATCCACCAATATTTTCTAAATATATGACAAATATTTGAGCAAGTTCTCCTGTATTTTTATGATTAGCCAAAATGCATTCCGCTGCAACTTTTGTAAAAGCAGATGAAAATTGATCTATAGAAGGATATCTTTGTTTTGAAAATTGTTCTATCAATTCTTTCTTGTTTTCTGTATATTTTTCTCTTTCAAAAAAAGCTTTTTCTTCATCTTTATCCATTGTGTCAGATGAATTTTTATCACAAATTTTTCTTAATTCTTCTTCATAATAAATATCTTTTTTTTCAATTATTTGCAAATTAGTATCTTCAATTTTTTTTGGCACAGTCTTTTCAAAATATGCACCATTGCTAAGATTAAAAATAGTTTGATCTTTTTGTTTTAAAGTATTTGTAAAACGATTGACCATATAAATTGACACATCAAATAGTGGAGTAGTCGGCACTTTATCCAAAAAATTACCTTTTACAAAAAATTCACTTTCTCTTAAAGAGACATTTTGAGAAGATGTAGCCTCTTTAATATTTAGTTTATTTTTGGAGCTTAAATGACCTTTTGAGTGAGTTTGTTTTGTTTCAGGATCAAGTGCAAGATCAAGTCCTAAAAGATATATCTCCTTTGCACCAAATATTAATGAAAGTGCATATCCTATTTCGCCTACACTATAACCTTCCAATTTTCCTTTATTAAATCTATAACTTGTTCTATCTTCAAATAAAAAAATATTTTTCTTGGAAGCAATAGTAAGAAAAAGTTCCATATCAACACTAGAAGACAAGAAAAATAAAGATGAATTTAAAAAAGATTTTGATTGCATTTTATTTATTGTATTTTTTACCGGATCGGTATATTCATCTACATGAACAATTATATCAGGTTTTATGCCATGTTTTTCTAAAATTATTGATGTCATAAAAAGAGCAACTATCGTTACAAATGGTGCATTTTCCTTTAGCCATTGTATATTTTTATCCAATGAAGGTCCTGCAGCAACCATGACAATCGGTCTTTTTTCAAAAATTTTATCCTCATGTATTTTTGTAACATCAAAAAATTTGTATTTTTGTTTTATGGCTTTAACCGTTTTAATATTTTTTAAAAGCAATCTATCTTGCAAGTAAGTGTTGTTTGATTGTGTAACTATAAAATTTTGAATTTGAGAGATTTTTTCTCTATAATTTGGATATAACAGATAGTATTTTATATAGTTATTTCTTATAAAGCTATTATGATAAAAACTCTCAAAAGCATTTTTAAGCCCAGCATCATTCTCCATAACAGCAAAATAAAGCTCACTTTTTTCGCCAATTTTAGAATAATCTGTTACAAACAAAGATAATCTAAAAAGTTCGAGATTGTCTTCAATAATAAGATACATATATGAATGTATCTTATTATGTATTGCTTCCAAATGAAGTCCCAACCCAACACCAAAGAAGATAAATTTAAAAATATGTTTCATAGTTGTAGTTTTTGGCAATAATTTTGTAGCAAAACCAACTACTGGAGCAATAAGAACAAATTTTGAAACAGTTGGATCTTCTTTGTTTGCATATTCTACTGCTCTATCGGTAAAATTATAGTTATAAAAAGTTTCAATAGCTCCTTTATCTTTTGTATAATTTATCTCATCAGATGCCTTTTTTGCCGCTTCTATGCTAGAACTTCCATAAAGCCATTGATTGGTAACTGTATCTAAAACATCAAAATATCCATCTTTATATTCAAGCATATATCTTTCTTTGTATGAACCATTTTCTATAGCTTGAGATAAAATATCAATCTTTTTAAAAACTTCCGGATACTTTCGTGATAAAAATAGAAGATTGTTTTGAAATGTAGTTATAGCTTTTTGTTCGATATTTTGCATA
>JALUBK010000021.1 GCA_027044945.1 Campylobacterales bacterium | reverse complement strand
TACCAAAAAACATCCCTTTATTTTAGAAAAACTATAGTGTTTGTAGTGCCTTTTGGGCGGAAGCTGGGAGTTAAAATCCGCCTCTGCCACCGCCCATTCCGCCGCCCATTCCGCCGCCCATTCCGCCGCCCATTCCGCCAGAATTACCCATTCCTCCAAAACCACCCATACCATTTGTCATATTTGTTGGATTTATAGAATTTACTGGTTTTGTAGGCTTTGTAGGTTTATTAATTGTTTTTGGCATTGAATTAACTTTATTTAAAGCAATTTGAGCATTTTTCATAGCTTGTTGTGCTTTTAAAATATTTGCTTCAGTTATTTGAAGATTTTTACTTTGAATCTCTTGAGTTTTTACTATCTTATCCGCCATTACATTTATTTTATCTGCCATTTGATTAATTCGATCAGCCATTGCTCCTATATCTTGAGAAAGTTGCAACATACTTGCTTGACTAATTTCATTATTTTTTGTAGCTGTATTTGCTATTGCAACTTCATCTGTGCTCCCATTTGCTCCATTTTTATTTACACTTCCACTAGATGCATATAAACAACTTGACAATATTGTTATAATTGAACATGCGATAATCCTTCTTTTCATATCTTTTTCTCCTTTTAAAATTTTATAAAAATTATAGCATAACTATAGTTAGTTAAGTGTTAGTTTCTTGCTTATTAAAAACCATCATAAAAGCTTTAATCTTTAAAATCCTATATTCTTTTCAAATTCACGAAGTCTTTTATAGATGCTTCTAAGCTCTGTTACTGTTATCCAATTTGTTATAAAAATAGAAAAAGATTCTCTTACTTTTGAGAATGCATTTGACACCTGCACCAATATTCCTAAAGTAATAAGACCAGTAAAAAGACCGGGCCCCATGATAAGATAAGGTACTATCACCATGAACTGATCAAAAAAATTAACCCAAACATCAAAATAACCATAATGTAAAAAAAGTATATGATAATTTATTTTTAAACCTGTAAAAAGCTCCAATAAGCTCTCTGGTCTTGCATATTCTTCTTTATTATCTTCTCCATAAACTAATTCTTTTCTAAAAGCAGCTTCAACTTTTTGATTATTATATTCAAGTCCAGGCAATTTTATGCCTACAAACCATGAAATGATTAATCCACCAATTGAAACAATTAATGCTATCCAAACTAATGAGCCGTTATAATTTTTAATGACAGGAATAGTAACTTTATCACTAAAAGACCATAATATCGGAATAAAAGCAACAAGTGTCATGATGGCTTTTACAAATTGCAATCCTAAAGATTCTACAATTCTGGCAAAACGATATGTATCTTCTTGCATTCTTTGAGAAGCACCCTCTACCTCATTTATAACATTTCTCCATTTTGAAATATACTTAAATGTTATGGCCTCTCTCCATTTAAAAGAATAAACTCTAGTAAAATAAGATGTAACAGTAGCCACCAAAACATATGGTATAGCCAAATATGTAAATTTTATTATTTCACTCCAAAACTCAGACACTTTATGCTCAGTGGCTTTTTGTAAAATATCATAAAAGCCACCATACCATTTATTGATTGCTACAGTAATCTCAACTTGAACATAAAGGCTTACAAGCAAAAGAAATAATCCACCCCAAGCCCAAAGAAAAAGTTTTTTATTTCCAAAAAATGATTGAAACATTTTTTTCCTTAATGATATTTCTCATAAAAAATATGTTAATATAACAAACTCTTATATTTTAATATAAATTATAGCATAGTCATAATTAGTTCAATGTTAGTTTCTTTACAATATGCTATAATTAACTGATAGACAAAATACAGGAGATATACCATAATGACTCTTTTTATAGATGGAGATGCTTTACCCAATCTTCTAAAACCTATTATTTTTAGAAGTATTGAAAGATTAAACCTTCACACAACAGTTATATCAAATAAAAAAATCAGCATAGGAAAATCCCCTCTTATTTTATATATTATTGTCAAACAAGGCATAGATGAAGCCGATAATCATATTGTTCATCTTGTTCAAAAAAATGATTTTATTGTTACATCGGATATACCTTTGGCTGATAGAGTTATTTCAAAAGGAGCATATGCCATCGACCATAGAGGAACTTTATACAATAAAGAAAATATAAAGTCTCATTTAGCTATAAGAAATCTCATGCAAGAGATTAGAAACAGCGGAGAAAAAACAAAAGGACCAACTCCTTTTTCAAAAAAAGATGTTCATTGTTTTGCTACCTATTTCAATAACTTTTTAGCAAAAAAAATGAATTAACAAATTTTACTTGTCAAAGTAGAAACAAAACCTAACAATCCTCCAAAAACTCCACCCCAAAAAACCAACCAACCGAGATATTCTTTTATCATATTTTTTATAATATCTTTTACCATTTCAGGAGTCAATTCATCCAATCTAGTATCTACTATTTTTTCAATTTTGCAGACTAAATCTTCGCTTACAGAAGAAGCTGTCAAACTGTTTTGTAAAACTTTATCAAATGCTTCTGATTGAATAATCTTCAAAATAGATTTTTTCAATTTGGACACAAAATCATCTTTCAAAGTTTCGATAATCTTTTCTCCTCCAAACATGGAAATCATACCTCCAAAATTAGACTCTAAAACACTTTGTTTTAATGCATCATAAGCGGGAGAAAAATCAGTTTGTTCAATGACAGAAGTTAAATCTATTTTTGTTTCTTCATTTTTAAAAAAACTATTAAGTTGTTCTTTTGTAAAAAATTCATTCATGATTAAATTTTTAATTGATTTTTTAAAATCTTCAAATTTTAAAGCTATAATGCCAGAACCATATAAAAATGGAACTTTTTCAAAAAGCATATATATTGCTAATTGATTTGTTATTGCACCTGAAAATGCAAACAAACCAATATAATAAAAATAATATTTTAAATTATTTGGTAAAAAAAATGAAATAATAACAAGTATTATTGAAAGGCTATTTATAAAAAAAACTTTATCTAACTTCATTACAACAACAGCTCCTTTTACTTTTTCTGAAAAGATTTAATAACTAAAGTCAAAATCAAAATCTGCAAAAATAAAGCTATTATATACAAATCATACACTTGATTTTGTTTCTGTATTATACCAAAATATTCCAAAATTTTATAAAATAAATATGAAACAACCAAGCCACACAAATACCCCTTTTGTTTCATAATATCCGCAAGAGATATGAGTTTAGTTTTTTTAAGAACAATCGTTTCCATCCGAACAAGATAAGCTCCAAAAACAAATGTTATTTGGTATCCTCCATAAATTATTAAAGCAGTAGCATATGAATATTTTAATATCAAAAAAGAAACAATAAAAATAAACACTATCGATTCAACCAATAATGTTATCAAAAAAAATGATTTTAAATTCATAACTTCTTCATAAAATTTAGCTACTATTAATGTTCCTATCGCCAAAGCTATTCCGCCTAAAGAAAATATAGAGGGTTGCAAAGGAGTATATAAAACAAATATACTCCCTACTGTTATTCCAAGAAATAAAGAATTAAAAAATTTATACCATAAGTAAAACCTATAATTTATCAAAATTTAGCACTCACTCCCATCAAAAATGTCCTCTCATAATTTGTCGGATAAACTCCAAGACCACCCCATCCTTTTACAAAAAGAGCATTTTTTCTATCAAATATATTATTAATCTTGGCAAAAAGATTTAATTTATTAAGCTTATAATTTACTGAAAAATCAGTTGAATTAAAACTTTGCATTTTTCCAAGACTTTCATCAAAATCACTCATAGCATAAGTTTTAGATCTATAAATATGAGACAAAAGAAAAGTCGTTTTATAATTTGGTTGATATCCAAATGCTACTTTGAGATTATGCCTTGAGACTCCAGGAATTTCATTCCCTTCTATTGCTGGGTTTGCACTATTTTTTATTATTTTTGTATTTATATAAGAATAGTTTAATTTCACATATAAATTATAGTGAATATTATATTTTTCTTCTAACTCAAAACCATATTTTTTTGTTTTATCAAGATTAGTATTAATATAAGTAATAGCATTGTAATATATTTCGTCTTTAACATTTGCATAAAAAATATTTGCTTTAAATCTATGAGGATATTTAAAATAGTTATATCCAATATTATAATTATCGACTTTCATAGGTTTTATAAAGTTATTAAATTCACCGCCCCATGAAAAAAATCTATCAATATCAGGAGCTTGAAAAGAACGATTATAGTTAGCAAACAAAGATGAATTGTTTGTTAGTTTGTAATTATATCCTATTTCATAAGCATTTAAATTGGTTGTTTGTTGCAAATTTTTTGTAGATGAATTATATTTATATTTAACTTTTTCTTTTCTTGCTCCTATTGAAAAAGTATTATTTTTAACAGTATAAACAGTATCCAAATAAACTCCAAAATTATTTTTGGTAGTTTTATTTGTATTATTTTTTCTATATCCATTAAAAATATTTGTGCCAAGCACCCATTTTAAATGATTATTTTTGTAATTCACTTTTGAATTGTAACTATTATATTTATATCTATTTAAATTATCATAAGTTATAAAATCAGATTTCTTGTTTTCATTATCTCCCTTAAAAACAAATCTATATTTGCTATTTATTTGATAATTTAATCCATAAATTAATCTATAATCAGACATTTTTTGATGATTTGTGGACGAAAAAGTATTAAAATCTTTGTTATCATAATTGGATAAAGTTATGGCATCAGGATATCTTACATCAGTATTGCTAAAAGACTTACCAATATACAATTTTATATTTTTTGTTGGTCTGTAAATTAATTTTATTTTTTTGTTTTGTGAATTATTGTCATTTGTTGTGCCGTCTATTGCTGTTCTGTCTCCATCACTATGAGTAATATCGCTATATCCTTCTAAAGAAAATTTATTTTTTGTTACACCAAAATCAAAAGCTCCATGAAAAAGTCCATTGCTTCCTACATAGCTTTTAAATCCGACCCCATTAAAATCTTTTGTAACAATATTAATAACTCCAGCATTAGCACCATCTCCGTATTCAACTGAACCGTTTCCTTTTAAGATTTCAATCTTTTTTATGCTTTCAAGAGGAATAGATGATAAAAGTTGAGGAGACATATCTATATTATTAAGTCTTATTCCATTTAATGTAACAACAATATTTTCATAACCATTTTCTATACCATATCCTCTCATATCGATATATTGGGAAAATGGATTACCATATGCTGGATAAACCGTTAGTGAAGTTTGTGTATTTAAAAAATCATAAAGATTTTTAGAATGTGAGTTTTTTATATCTTTTGCAGTATAACTTTCAGATGCAAATGTCGCATCCACCTCTTTTGTTTCTATCTTTTTCGAGACGATAATAGGATCTTCATTAATCTCATTATTATCTTTACTTATTTTTTTATGAGTTAAAATATTTTCTTTATCATTAATACTTTGAGCATTAGCAGACAAACTGGCACTAACACTAAAAGCCAATATAGCAGCCAAAGAAAAATATCTTTTCCCAAAACCTTTTGGCTTTTTCAAGTAAACTCCTTTTATTTTAAATTTTTATAAAAATAATTTGTGGCTTCTACAAAACCATCAACACTTCCACAATCAAATCTTCTTCCTTTAAATTTATAAGCTAAAACCATTCCTTTTTTGGCTTGTTCGCAGAGTGCATCTGTTATTTGTATTTCTCCATTTTTACCCGGTTTTGTATCTTTTATAAGATTAAAAATATCTGGAGTTAAAATATATCTCCCGATAACTGCAAGGTTTGAGGGAGCATTTTTAGTTTCAGGCTTTTCAACCATATTTGAAACCATATAAACTCCATTTTCTATCTCTTTTCCCTCAATAATTCCATATTTGCTTATATCACATTCTGGCACTTCCATGATAGCAACTATACTGCATTTATATTTTGCATACAAATCAACCATCTGTTTTAAAATCCCATCTCCATTAGGATTTACACACAAATCATCAGCCAATATAACAGCAAAAGGGCTTTGAAAACCAACTAAAACATTACCTTTATATATAGCATCCCCTAAACCTTTCATCTCATTTTGTCTAGTATATGTAAAAGTGCATTTGTCCATCACTTTTCTAATATCTTTTAAAAGATTTTCTTTGGGACTTCCTTGTATTTGCTGTTCAAGCTCATAACTAATATCAAAATGATCAGTTATAGCTCTTTTCCCTCGACCTGTAATAATGGCCATAATATCACAACCCGCATCCATAGCCTCTTCTACTCCATATTGAATAAGTGGCTTTGTTAAAATAGGTAACATTTCTTTAGGCATAGCTTTAGTAGCAGGTAAAAATCTAGTGCCATATCCAGCAGCAGGAAATAAACATTTTTTAATCATCATAATACCTTTTTAATATATTTAAAAAGGTATTATACAAAATTTGTATTTAAAGTTGGATTGAATGCTTTTGTGCTTACGCTTATTTTTTGCCCTATTTTAATATTTTTGGCTTCATTAGGACTCATGACAATTTCAACAATTTGTTGTCCGATAGAAATAATAGCAATATAAACAACATCTACTTTTGTAATATCCAAAACTTCTCCTATAAAAGAAAATTTTTGACTTCCTGTTATTCTTAAAAGTATCTTTTTAGGAGCTCCGTCATCTATAATATTTCCATGATTTATTACCACAACTCTATTTGCAAGTCTATAAATTTCACTCGGATCATGACTAACAAAAATAGTAGTTGTTTCAAATTTTTTATGCAATAATAATATATCTTGCTGAAGTCTTAATCTCATTTTAGGATCAAGTGCGGATAAGGGTTCATCCATTAAAAGAAGTTTTGGCTTATTCATCATCGCTCTAATAAGTGCTACTCTTTGTTTTTGTCCTCCGCTTAAAGTGTTTGGCAATCTATCTTTTAATTCTTGAAGCTGGGTTATTTCTAAAAGCTCATTTGCTAAATTTTTATCTTTACTTACAAAAAAAAGATTTTCTTCGATACTCATATTGGGAAACAATGCATAATCTTGAAAAACAAAACCTATTTTTCTTTTCTGAGGAGGTAAAAATTTTTTACTATTTTGCCATATCTCATTTCCTACTTTTATTTGTCCATCAGATTTTTCCAAACCAGCTAAAATACGAAGAAATGTTGTTTTTCCACTTCCACTTTCTCCAAAAACAGCCACAAAATCTCTCTCTTTAATAGATACTTTTATTTTAAGCATCATGCCGCCAATAGAACCATGAAGTTTTTTCTTTATATCTACATCAATCACATTACAAGCCTATATTGTTATATCTTTTATTGAAACTGTATGCAAAAAACAAAACAAAAAAACTAATCAAAACCATGATAGCACTATAGAAATGTGCCATTTTATAATTCATGACTTCAACCATATCATAAATAGCCACAGAAGCAACTTTTGTTTTTCCGGGAATACTTCCTCCAACCATTAAAACTACACCAAACTCACCAATTGTATGAGCAAATGTTATAACAACAGCAGTCATTATGGAAGATTTAATATTTGGCAAAGCTACTTGCAATAGAGTTTGTATTTTACTTTTTCCTGCTATAAAACTTGCTTCAATCATATTTTTATGCAAATTCTCAAAACCATTTTGTAAAGGTTGCAACATAAAGGGAAAACTATACAAACAACTTGCCACCACAAGCCCTTCAAAAGAAAATACCAATTTAATTCCAAAAACATCATTAAAAAACTTACCTATTGGAGAATTTTGAGAAAAAGCAATCAATATATAAAAACCTAAAACAGATGGAGGCAAAACAATAGGAAGAGCAGACAAAGCTTCCAAAATCGGCTTAATTTTCATTTTTGTTTGAGAAAGATACCAAGCGAAGGGAACACAAATACAAAAAAGCAACAAGCTAACAACAGTAGCTAATTTAAAAGAAATTAAAAAAGGAGTAAAATTAACAGATTTTAATATTTCACTCATCAATAACTTCTAAAATAGATATATCACTAACTTTTATAAAAGCAGTTACTTCATCGCCTTTATAAATAGACATTTTTCCCAATATGGATGAAAGAGACATTGATTCAAGATGAAAATTACCGCATTGTAACTCTACAATACTAAGCAACTTTCCAGCTTTTATACCAATAATTTTACACTTCAGTTTATTTGCAAAACTTATATCTCCATAAAAATTCTTTGCAATAACAACCGATGAAGATTTATAATTTAAAGCTACTCGTTTTCCTACCGATATATTATTGGCTAACTCCAAACTAACCATTTTTAAAATTGTTTGCCCACAATCAAAAGTTATAAGATGTAAATTTTCCACATTTTCTATCTTGACAATGGTTGATAAGATTTTATCCATTTATTGATATCCATATTTTTTAAATATTTTTTTTGCATTTTTGCTTAAAATAAAATTATAAAACTCTTGAACATCTTTATTCTTTGAGCCATTTTTCAAAATAACAATACCTTGGTTAATTGGAGTATAAAGCTTGGAATTAACTTCTACCCAATTTATTCCTTTTTTATATTTTGCCATTTTTGGTGAAAATAAAAGCGATTTTGCCACAAAACCCATGTCGGTTGCTTTTAAAGTATAAGCCACTGCTTGAGATACTGTTTCTGTAAAAATTAATTTATTTTTTACTTTTTTATAAATATTTGCTTTTTTTAAAGCTTCTATTGCAGCTTTACCGTAAGGAGCAGTTTTTGGATTTGCAACTGCTATCGTTTGTATCTTTTTATTTGTTGTAATGAGTATATTATTGTGAAAATTTTGAGGGACAGAAGACAATAATGCCAAACTTCCTTTAGCATAAATTTTTGGTTTTGTTATTGCCAAATGCTCTTTATAAAGAAAATTTGGATATTTCATATTTGCAGATAAAAAAAGTTGATAAGGTGCACCATTTTTTATTTGAGCAGTTAATTTACCACTACTTGCTAAAATAATTTGCACTTTTATATTTGAATGATTTTTTTCAAACTCTTTGACAATGCTTCCTATCGCATAACTGACATTGGCAGAAGCTGCTACATTAATTATTTTCGCTTGAGCAAACATTACCAAAGACAAACCAATCAGTATAATTTTTTGAAACATTATATTTTCCTTTTAAATCGTTATTGTTAAAAATACATAACGAGATATTAACATAATATTTATTAAATTAAAATTATACTGCTATTAAAACAGATTTAGAATCAAAACAGCACCAAACTTCATCTAATAAAGAAAATTGTTTGTTTTCCTTGTTAGATGAAACAAACTTTAAATTATCTGATATTTTAACAATCGCTTCCGAAGTATTTTCTTCTTTTTGTATAGAAACAATTTTACCTTTTAAGTAATTAAATCCTTTTTCTTTTTGTGGCATATTTTTTTGTAATTTAACAAAAGACGATTTAAGCAAAAGATATACTTTATCTTTAAGATGAATATCTAAATCCAAAAAGCTTTTTTTTGTAATTTTTGACACTATTTCAACATTGTTTGAAAGAGAAATGACAAGTTTTACATTTGTTCCAAAATCATGAAATTCTTTAATAATTCCTACAAATTGATTTCTCGCACTAGTTCTCAAAATAGGTTTTGAAATAAATTTTTCAAGTTTGTTAATATCAACAGCATATTTTTGAATAGTTTTAAGAAATGATTTTTGAAGATTTTGAAATTCTTTATAAAGTTTTATATATTCTTTTCCTTTGTTAGTTAAAACCGTCCCGCCTCCGCCTTTACCTCCTGTCAATTTTATAACAATAGGTTCATCGATTTCTCTATTCATTTCATTGATAGCTTCCCATGCAGCTTTATAACTCATTTTCATTTGTTTGGCAGCTTTTGAAATAGAGCCTGTTTTATCAATCAATTCAAGCAATTCAATCCTACCTTTTCCAAAATAAGCATCATTTTTAATAAACCAAAGAGAACTGTCAAGCTTCATAAAAGTCCTTTAAATAACTATTTTAGACGATATTCTATGTTTTATTATATCTAATTTATTTTAATAAAGCTATTATTAATATCAAATTATAAATATTGTTAATGAATGAATATTCATTAATTATACCTTTTTTTTAATAATATTACTGTTACAATTTTATATAAATATCAAAAAGGGATATAAATGCATAGAATTAAGAAACAAAATAGAATAATAGAAACAGCCATTAAAATATTTTCTACAAATGGTTTTTATAACACCACAATTTCTCAAATCGTATCTAGTTTAAATATGAGCGTTGGAAACTTTTATAATTATTTTCCTTCTAAAAAATCTTTGGCTAGAAAATCTATAGTTTTTGTAAGTAAAAAATTAGCCATAAATTTAAAATATATAAATGATCAGGATTTAACATCTTATGATAAAATTTTTCTTTTTGTGGAAAATTATTTTGATTTTTTACAAAATTATCCGGAAATGATAGAATATTTTTTTAGAGTTTATCTTTCAAATAGAGAAATTTTTTGCGAAAATGACAGATGTAGTTTTTCTTTGGCAGAAGATTTTGTAAATGAGATCAAAAGACTGCTTCAAGATGGAATTAAAAATGGAGAATTCTCTCAAAAAGATTTTTTCATATCTTTTTCCTGCATAGCCGGAACATTAGGAGGAATAACATTTTTAAAAGGAGAACATGTCTTGGAAGATGATTTAAATATATATCGCGAAGGCATTGCACAAAGTATTTACAATGCCTTAAAATGATTTTACTCTACATTAAAATAAAATGCTTCTTTATGGTGAAAAACTATTGCTGAAGTTGTTTGCTCTGGATGCATTTGATATGTTTCACTCAGAGTAATTCCAAATTCTTCTGGTTTTAATAGATCAAAAATCAATTTATTATCTGCAAGATTAGGACATGCTGGATATCCAAAAGAGTAACGACATCCTTGATAAGCTCTCATTTTTACATCTTTCAATGAATGGCCTTCGTTCGCTGATATATTTAAATCAAGTCTAATTTGTTTATGAATAACTTCTGCCAATGCTTCTGTTAATTCTATGCTTATACCATGAATTAAATGATAATCTTTAAATTTCCCTTTTTCAAAAAGTTCTTTTTCATATTCACTAAATTTACTACCAGCACTCACACAGGTAAAAGCTATAACATCGTGTCTTTTAGGAGATATATAATCACTTAAACATCTAAAAGGTTTTTTCTTTTGTCTGGGCAAAGATAAAATTTTTATAGCTCTTTGCTTAATCTTTTCAAGCGGTTCTTTGTTTACCTCTTTTTCGCTAAAATATCCATCTTTTTCATCAAAAATTATTATATCATTTTTATCACTTCTGCAAGGATAATATCCATATATTAATGTTGGCTGAAACAAATCCAGTCTTTGTATATCTCTTTTAATTTTTTCATATAAAGGCCATAAAACATCATCTCTTTCTTTTTCTCTTTCATCTTTTGTTTTACCTTTATTTGTATATCCCCATGCCCTTGCAAAAAGCATTTTATGGTTTATCCATTTATAAGCTATCTCTTTTACATCTGCTTTCAATACTCTTCGCCCCCAAAACGGAGGAGTTGGTATCAAAATATCACGACTTGGCATCTTTATCTCTTCAAAAGGAGGCATCACGGGATACTCTTTTTTTATTTTTTTTGGTTTATTTTTTGTTTCAATGTTTGTTTTAAATGAAGTATTTGTATCCCCTTTTTCTATTCTATTCATAGCTTCAATACCCTCAAAAGCATCTTTGCAATAATAAATAGGACCATCATAAACAGGTCTGCAAAATTCTTCTACAAATTTATCAGTCAAAGCAGCACCACCCAATAAAATAGGAACATGGATACCTTTTTGTTTTAAAATTTCAAGATTTTCCTTCATAACAGAGGTTGATTTGACAAGCAAACCACTCATTCCTATAGCATTTGCATTATGTTCTTCATAAGCTTTCATAAAATCTTCGATATCAACTTTTATGCCAAGATTTATCACTTTATAGCCATTATTGCTAAGAATAATATCAACTAAATTCTTTCCCACATCATGAACATCGCCTTTTACTGTTCCCAAAATCAAAGTAGTCTCGCTCTCTTTTTCTATTTTTGGCAAATAAGGATTCAAATAATCAACAGCGGCCTTCATGACCTCAGCTGATTGCAAAACAAAAGGAAGTTGCATTTGACCGCTTCCAAAAAGCTCACCAACAACTTTCATAGCATCAATTAAAATTTTATTAACTATAATTTGAGGCTCTATTGTATCTTTCACTTTAGCCAAAAGAGGCATCATTCTTTCTTTATCACCGTCTATTAAAAGTTTTGCAAGTTTTTCTTTATCACTTAATTTTTTAAAAGCTTCGTCTTCTTCGTCTTGATTTGTCTCTTTTATATCCGAAAAATATTCTATAAATTTAAAAAGAGGATCGCCCTCTTC
This sequence comes from Campylobacterales bacterium, assembly GCA_027044945.1. Taxonomy (GTDB): domain Bacteria; phylum Campylobacterota; class Campylobacteria; order Campylobacterales; family JALSKU01; genus JALSKU01. The sequence continues at coordinate 17,450 of JALUBK010000021.1, read as the reverse complement.
TCTTCTATTAAAAAGCAAATCCTCGCAAATTTTTCTTTGTTCATCTGTAATTTTATGCATAGGAATAATATTTTTTACATTTATAATAGCCATAGAAAGCCCAGCTTCAACACAATGATACAAAAAAACCGAATTCAAATATTCTCTTGCATTTTTAGCAAGTCCAAAAGATATATTTGAAATACCCAAAACAAATCCCACCTCTGGATGCAAAATATGAAATTTTCGTATAGCTTCTATCGTATCTATTGCGGCTGTAAAATATTCCTCATCTCCACTTCCAACAGTAAAAGTAAGTAAATCAAATACTAAATCTTCAGAGTTAATTCCATATTTTTTTGTAGCAAGATTATAAATTCTTTCAGCTATTTCGATTTTTTGTTCTCTTGTTTTTGCCATTCCTTTTTCATCAATAGTAAGGCACACCAAAGAAGCTCCAAATTTTTTTGTAAGAGAGCAAACTTTATCAAATTTTTCTATCCCATCTTCAAGATTTACTGAATTTATAATAGGCTTTCCTCCTATTAATTTTAAAGCAACCTCAAGAGAATCAATTTGTGTGGTATCCACCATAAGAGGCAAAGAAATCTTTTGTGTGTATCTACTTACGACTTCTTTTATATCTTTTTTTTCATCTCTTCCTGCAAAACCTACACTCACATCAATCCCATGAGCTCCACTTCTTACTTGTTGTTGAGCAACAGATAAGGTGCCTTCATAGTCTTCTTTTAAAAGCAATTCTCTAAAAGCTTTTGAGCCTGTAGCATTAGATCTCTCGCCCACTAAAAAAGGTGCAGGATTTTGTATAAGAGTTTTTGTTTCAAACAATGATGCTATAGAAGTAGCTTGAAAACCATTTGGAGGAAGAGGAATTTTTCCTTTTAATCTTTTGGAAAGTTCTAAAATATGTTGAGGTGTTGTTCCACAACATCCACCCATTAATGCAACCCCGTTAAAACTGCAAAATTGTTCTTGAATATCAACAAATTCAACCGGACCCATAGGATAATATGTATAACCTCCTCTATTTTGAGGAAGTCCAGCATTAGCATGAACACTGATAGGTCTATCCCATAATTGGCTTAATGTTTGTAAATGTTTTTTGACTTGCTCAGGTCCTGTGCCACAATTAAATCCTAAAGACAATATGTCAAATGGTTTCAATATCGTTACTATAGTTCGAACATCTGTTCCGATAAGCATTGTTCCGCTTGTTTCTATCGTTACTGAAACCATAATAGGTAAATTTGTTTTTTTCTCTTTTTGCACATCTTCTATGGCATGGATACAAGCTTTTACTTGAAGAGGATCTTGAGCAGTCTCAATCAAAAACAGATCAGCACCTCCATCAATAAGCCCATTAACAGTAATTTTATACCCTTCAAACATTTCATCATAACCAATATGACCCAGTGAAGGCAATTTTGTTCCAGGTCCTAACGATGCTGCGACAAATCTAGGCTCCTCTTTGCTCTCATGCTCTAAACAGGCTTGCTTAGCCAAAATAGCACCTTTTTTTGATAACTCATAAGTTCTTTCACTTATTCCATAATCATTTAAAACCCAAGGAAGTGCACCAAAAGTATTTGTTTTAATAATATTTGCACCAGCTTTTGCATAAGCTCTATGAATTTTTAAAATTCCATCGCTAAAACAATCATTCAAAAGCTCATTGCATCCTTCATTTTTGCCCCATATCTCTTTTGGTATGCTAAGTGCCTGAATCTGTGTCCCCATAGCACCATCAAGAACAAGAAATCGTTTTTTAATTAATTCTTTTATATTCAATTATTACACCTATAAAATTATATTTTTCCTTCTTGTATCATCTGTTTTAAAACTCTTTTTAATACTTTTCCAGTCGCATTTTTTGGAAGTTCGTCAACAAAATAAATATTTTTAGGAATCTTAAAATTTGCTAAATGTTTTTTGAGATATTTTTTTATATCATTTTCATTCAAAGATTTTTCATATCCCTCTTTAAAGACAACAAAAGCCACAGGAACTTCATCTGAGGTATCTTTATTTTTTTCTCCCACAACAGCAACTGCATCGAGTTCTTCAAGCTGATATAAGATTTCTTCTATTTCCCTTGGATAAATATTTATTCCTTTAGATATAATCAAATCTTTTTTTCTATCCATAATAAAAATATATCCATCTTCATCAATTCTTACCAAATCTCCCGTTATTAACCATCCATTTACGATAGTTTCAGCCGTTGCATCTTCTCTTTTATAATAACCTTTCATGACACAATCGCCTTTAACTATCAATTCTCCAACTTCTCCCAAAGGAAGTTCCACCATCTCTTCATCCACTACTTTTGCTTCATATCCAGGAAGAACAGGACCAACCGAAAGAGGTTTTTGAAGTTCAAGTCTATTTGCCGCAACAACAGGCGAACATTCACTTAACCCATATCCTTCAATCATAGTTGCTTTTGGAAATTTTATTTTAAAATCTTCAAACACTTTTTCGCTCAAAGGAGCTCCTCCAGAAACAAAAACTCTTATTTTGTTAAACCACATAAAATACCATGGAATTTTTGCTTTTATTAATGCATTATAAACAGTAGGAATTCCCAAAAATATAGTAACTTTTTTTAATAAAACTTGTTTTAAAACATTAGAAAACGGAAATACAGATTTTATAATTACAATGGAAGAAGCACTATACAAAGGAAGTAAAACAGTTGCAGTTAAGGTAAAAGAATGAAACATTGGAAGATAAACTACAAATCTATCTTTATGGGTTAATTTTATTATTTGATTAATCGCAATTAAATTTGAAAATATATTTCTATAACTAAGCATTGCTCCTTTTGGTTTGCCTGTTGTTCCAGATGTATAAACAATACAAGCCAAATCATCCAAACTCGGAACTTTTGAAATTTGTTCATGAATTTCTTGATTTTGTGCTATTTCCATAAAATCATAATTTTTTTCATCTAATTTATCATATTTATCCGTCCATACAATTTTTTCAATTTTACTGTTTTCCAAAAGCCCAGATGTTTGTGGTGCAAATTTCGGAGAACTTATCAATAACTTTGCATCACAATCATTTACAATATATTCATATTCTTCTTTTTTTAAAAAAGTATTAATTGGAACTGCTATTGCTCCTATTTTTGTAATAGCAAAAAACGAAACAATAAACTCTTCTGAGTTTTCAACAATCAATACAACTTTATCTCCATTTTCAATACCACTAAGCTCTAAAAATCTTGCAAAAGCATCAATTTTTTGTTTAAGATTGATATTTTTTGTTTTTTGTTTGCCCACAAATAAAACATATTTGTTAGGAAATTTTTTACTATTTTTTTCTATTATCTCATAAAAATTATTATATTTATAATCAAACATTTGTTAAAACCTGTATTTAATTGATGTTGTTAGTAAATGTGCTCTTATATGACTAAAAGTTCCGACTATGCCATTTTCATTTGCATCTGAAGCAGTAATTGTTCTTGTTTTTTTGTCATCATAAAGATATCCTAAACCAAAACTTATTTTTTTACTGTATTTATACTCAAAACCTAACGAATAAAGTTTTGCATCAGCATCAGGCAATTCAAACCCTAAGGTGTTAGACGGAATTGGAGAATTATCTATAGCAAACCCTGCCATTAATTTTAATTTATCATTATATTGATGAGTAATACCTATTCTATATGTATTTGAATCCTTCCAAGATTTATTTATTGGCTGTCCCAAATTGGCTTCTACTATTGAATTATCAAAATCAAAATCTAAATTTTTATAACTTGACCAATATACTCTTTCATATACGAATTCTATGGTAGTTTTTTGTTTAAAAGTGTATGAAGTTGCAATATCCAAAGTAGCCGGAAGAGGTATAGAAACTTTTGCATTTGTATTATACGGATATGAGCCAAGTGCCCCATTAGCCGTTCCATCTTCTTTCAAATTTATTTTAGATCTATAAGTGGTAGCAAATTTTATATTACTGTTTATTTTATATGATAAAGCAACATTATATCCATAAGAAATATCATCTCCATTCATGTTTTCGCTATAAGAAGGACCTTCTACTTTTACTTTTCCTGAACTATATACAGCTCTAAGCCCTCCTCCTATGGCAAATTTATCATTTATTTTATATGCTATGGTAGGATTTATCTCTATCACTTTAAGAGTAAATTCTTTGGCAGTTGCTTTTTGAAATGGTGAATCCCATCTTTTTGACAAACCTCCAGGAGCAGATATACTCAACCCATATCTAAAAGAACCGTAAGATTTTGAACTAAAATGCAAAGTAGGAAGAACAAATTGCTCACTTTTTGATTTTGCATTTGCATTATTTCCACCAACTGTTCCTTCAAATTTTACTTTAGGAAGATTGATATATGTTAAACCAAATTCCAATAAATTGGCATTATCATTCCACACCATATTGGCGGGATTATAATAACTTGCATCAGCTCCATTTGCATTTGCCACATAAGCAGCACTCAGCGATACTGCATTTAAAGATTGTTCTGGTATTTTATATCCTGCCGCATATATAGTGCTAACTGCCGATATAGTTAAAAGTATTTTTTTCATTTTTTCTCCTATTTTTCTAAACTATAAAGTAATTTTATCTCTTCTGGCCATATACTTTCATCTATTGTTTCAAGTATCAAAGGTATATCATCCATTCTTTTATCATTCATGATAAATTTAAAAGCATTTAAACCTATTTTGCCTTTTCCTATGCTGTCATGTCTATCAACCCTACTTCCTAAATCTGGTTTTGAATCATTAATATGCATACCTTGAAGATATTCAAATCCTACAATTTTATCAAAATCATCCCAAGTTTTACTATAAGCTTCATGTGAACGCAAATCATATCCTGCTGTAAACATATGACAAGTATCGATACAAACTCCTACTCTGCTTTTATCTTCTATTTTTGAAATAATATAAGCTAAATGTTCAAATTTATAGCCTAAATTACTACCTTGTCCTGCTGTATTTTCAATAACCAAAGAAATATTTTTGGTCTCTTTTATAGCCTTATTCATTGAAATGGCAATCAAAGCCAAACATTCTTCTTCACTTATCTCTTTTAAATGACTTCCTGGATGAAAATTCAATTTATTTAACCCCAAAAGATCACATCTTTTGATTTCATCTATAAAAGCTGATAAAGATTTTTCTCTTTTTTCTTCATCTGGATGCCCAAGATTTATCAAATAACTATCATGAGGAAGAACATGTTTTGGTTTTATATTTGCAAGTTGTAAATTTTCTTTAAATTTCTCAATACTTTTTTGTTCAAGCGGTTTTGAAACCCACCGCCTTTGGTTTTTGGTAAAAAGAGCAAAAGCTTTTGCTCCTATTTTAAGAGCATTCAAAGGTGCATTATAAACACCCCCACTAGCACTAACATGAGCTCCTATGTATTTCATTTATTCTCCAATTTTTTTAATTTAATTAATATATGATTTTTATTATCCTTAAAATATATCTCATTATTGCTAACAAAATACTTTATAGAAATATTTTTTTTCTTTATAATTTGCTCAAATCCATCTTTTTTTCTCTCATAATTTTCTTTTAAAAAAATAGGTTTTTTATTCAAAATATGCTCTAAAATATGGGCAGGATAATTACTGCTTAAAAATCTTTTATTAAACTCTTTATTGGTAAAAGAATGGGAATTTATAGAAATATAATTATTTATTTTTAATTCAAATATTAAAGTTCCCAATGAAAACAATTGCACATCTGTAAAATTTTTTCCATAATTCAAAAATCCCATATCGTTAAATGCAATGCCTTTCATTTTGATTGTTACAACATAGCTTTGAGAATTTAAAATTGGTGTTTTTATGGCACATCCTACTGCCATAAAAAATATAAAAATAAAAATAAAATTTCTAAAATATTTCATTTTTTTATAATACCAAATTTTATCTTTAACTAAAGATAATTTCAAAAATATACTGTAATTGGGTTTTAAGAAAGTTTGATATATAATTCATTTCTCCAATTTAAGAAAATGGCCCCTTCGTCTAGTGGTTAGGACACTGGCCTCTCACGCCAGTAACACGAGTCCGAATCTCGTAGGGGTCACCATTATTAAAATTTTAAAGGGTTTTTATTGAAAAGAATTTTATTATTTTTATCTATTATCCCTATTTTTTTATATGCCAAAATAAATGTTACGGTTAGTATATTACCTCAAAAATATTTTGTAAAAAAAATTGCTGGGCAAGAAGCAAATGTAGAAGTAATGGTGCTACCCGGCAATGAACCAGCAACTTATGAACCAAAACCAAGACAACTTATACATCTTTCTAAATCAAAAATATATTTTTCAATCGGTGTTCCGTTTGAAAAAACATGGATACCAAGATTTAAAAGTATAAATCCAAAATTGCTTATAATAAATACGGCCAAAGGGATAAAAAAGAGAGATTTGGACTCTTCTTATAGTTTTGATAGAATAAAAACAAAACAAAAAATTAAATCTTCCGCAAAAGATCCTCATATTTGGCTATCTCCTGTTTTAGTAAAAATTATAAGTTTAAACATTGCCAATGCATTTATAAAAATAGATCCTACACATAAAAAAATATATTTAACCAATCTTAAAAATTTTTATAAAGAGATAGGCAATATAATAGCTTACGGAAATACAAAATTTAAAAATTTAAAAAAGAGAGAATTTATAGTTTTTCATCCAGCTTGGGGTTATTTTGCAGAAGAATTTCATTTAAAACAAATACCTATACAAATAGAAGAAAAATCACCAAAAATTTCAACATTAACAAAATTAATAAAATATGCAAAAAAAGAAAATATAAAAACAATTTTTGTGCAACCTGAATTTTCCAAAAAAAGTGCAAATGTGATAGCAGAAAATATTCATGGCAGAGTTGTAGCTTTAAATCCTTTGGAAGAAAATTGGACAAAATCCATGAAAAAAGCGATAAATAGCTTTTCAAAAGTGTTGTCAAATGAGCAAAACAAATAATATATCCGTAAAAAATTTATCTTTTTCTTATGAATCTGAAAAAATTTTTACAGATATTAATTTTCAACTCTTTACAAAAGATTTTATTGCCATAATCGGACCAAACGGTGGAGGAAAAAGCACTCTTTTAAAACTTTTATTGGGGATTTTGCAACCGCTAAAAGGAGAAATAAAAATTTTTGGGAAAAAACCTAATGATATATCTTTAAAATTAGGATATGTCCCACAAAATACAAACATTAATAAAAATTTTCCAATTAGAGTTATAGATGTAGTTTTGCAAGGAAGACTAGGGGTGTCAAAAAAATTTTGGGGATACTCAAAAAAAGATATAGAAATAGCAAAAGAAGCCTTAAAGCAAACAAGAAGTTATGAATTTTTAAATAAAAAAATAGGTGAATTATCTGGAGGACAGAGACAAAGAGTTTTTATATCCAGAGCATTAGCTACAAAAGCTGATATTCTTTTACTTGATGAACCAGCTGCTAGTATTGATGCAAAAGGTCAAATAGAATTGTATGGAATATTAAAAGAATTAAATAAATCAAAAGGTATTATTGTTATCAGTCATGATATAAATATTTCTTTTAGTTTTGCCAATAAAGTTATTTATGTAAATAAAGATATATTTATTCACGATTCACCAGCAATCAATAAAGATAAAATTTTAGAAAACATAGGAAATGCAAAAGAGCATGTTTGCCCTGTTGAATTAATGCTTAATAAAGAAATGTGCCTACATAAACAAAAGGATAGCAAATGATAGAAGCTTTTTCTTTTCCTTTTATGCAACATGCTCTTTTGGCATCTTTTTTAATTAGTATTTGTGTTGGCATTGTAGGATCATTGGTAATAATTAATCGTATGGTTTTTTTGGCAGGAGGTATTGCACATGGTTCTTACGGTGGTATCGGAATAGCAATATTTTTAGGTATTTCGCCATTATTGGGAGCTACAACATTTGCAACTATTTTATCAATTATTATAGCTTATATATCATATCAAAACAGAGAAAGAATGGATACTGTTATAGGTGCCATGTGGGCTGCTGGAATGTCAATAGGCATTATTTTTACAGATTTAACTCCCGGTTATAATGTAGATATCATGAGTTATCTTTTTGGTAGCATTATTTCTGTTTCGACTACGGATTTATGGATAATGGGGATTTTTGATATTGTTATATTGTTTTTTGTATCCATATATCACAAAGAGCTTTTAGCTGTTAGTTTTGACAGCGAGTTTGCAAAACTTAGAGGAGTAAAAGATAAAATGATATATTATATCTTAATCTTTCTCATTGGCATTAGTGTTATTGTAACCATAAGAGCGGTTGGTCTTATTTTGGTGATTGCATTATTGAGCATACCTCCTTTTATAGCTGAAAAATTTTCCTCATCAATATATAAAATGATGCTTTATGCAACCATTTTAACACTTATATTTACTACCGGCGGACTTTATTTGTCTTATTTGTTTAATATTAGCTCAGGTGCAACTATTATATTGTTTGCTTCGGCAGTATTTTTTATATTTTTGTTTCTTTATCGCTTTAAACATATAAGAAAATCAATGATGTAAAATTTGGCTTAAAAAATCTTTTGCTCTGCTTGTTTTTGGATTGTTAAAAAATTCTATGGGAGTGTATTCTTCGACAATCATGCTCTTATCCATAAAAACAATTCCATCTCCAACTTCTTTAGCAAACTCCATTTCATGAGTTACACAAAACTATGATGCTAATTCTATTGATGTCTCGCATTTTAATCATTTTAAATTCCTTCATATGCAACATATAGAGTTTAAGTAAAATTATATTATAATATTAGTTAAAATGAAATTACAGGAAATATTTTATGAAATATTTGATAGATTTTTTGAATAATAAAAATGTCGAAAAAAGTCGTATTTTTTCACATTTAAAATGTTCTACCGAAGAAGCTATTTTATTAAAATTATTGACTCACAAATACATAGAAGGTATCGAAAGTATAGTCGTCTCTTCGTTATTAAAAGAACTATATGAAGAAAATAATTTTACTTATATAAAAAAAATAAGTATCATTAAAAACCTTTTGGAACTTGGATGGATTATAAAAAATACATTATCTCAAAATAAAAATTTTGAGATAAGCGATATTGAATTGTTAAACACAAATATTTCACCAAGCACTACTTTTTTTAAACTTTTAGAAAATGGTAATTTTGATTTTATACTTCCTGAAAAAAAAGCTTATATTGATCATTTGGAATATTTAAAAGATCAATTTTTAAGAATAGAGTTATATCAAAAACTTTCAACTTTAAGAAATAATTTCAAAGAAGATTCCCCAAATATAAAACAATTAAAACAAAGACTAGAGTTGTTTGAAAAAAGAATACAAGAGAGGATTGACATAAGCAAATGCGATATTCCTGAGCTTGAGATAATAACAAAAAACAATTTAACCAAAAAAGAAGAAATTATTTTTTTAGCTCTTTTAAAAGAGGAATATAGTTCAGAAATAGAAAGTTTGCGAGACATGAATACACTAATAAGCTTAATCAGCGAAGATGAATATGAAAAAATAAAGAACAGAACTATATTGGAAGAAGGTTCTAAGCTTGTTGAAAATGGTATTATAGATTTTGACGAAATGCTAACAGCTTTTGGCGGTGTTACAAGAAGTTTTTATATTGGTGATGAAATTCTTCAGAAAATAATGCGAAACAATAGAGAAAAAACTGTCAAAAAAGCAAAACTCAATATGTTAATAAAAGAACAAGATATTTTTGAATTAATTGAGCCAAAGACAACTCTTGATGATGTGGTTTTACATACAAAAACAGAGAAAATTTTACAAAATTTATTAAAAAGAATGGATAAAGAAGTGGTATCTAGGCTCAAAGAATGGGGAATTATAGAGAAAAAAAGAGGAATTGATGCTAAAATTATTTTTTATGGACCTCCAGGAACCGGAAAAACAATAACCGCACTCTCTTTATCCAAATCTCTTAAAAAAAGTGTTTTAAATTTTGATTGTTCAAAAATTCTTTCGCAATATATAGGAGAAAGCGAAAAAAATGTTAGAAAGATTTTTGATACATATTATGATTTAAAATCTAAAACAAAAAGTTCTCCTGTTTTGCTTTTAAACGAAGCAGATCAATTTTTGAGTTCCCGCTCAAGCTCCATACATAGCAGTGCCGATAAAATGCACAATCAAATGCAAAATATTTTTTTAGAGCAAATTGAAAATTTTAATGGAATATTAATTGCAACTACAAATTTATTAGAAAATATAGATATGGCTTTTTCAAGAAGATTTGATTATAAAATAGAGTTTAAAAAACCAAATTTTTCGCAAAGAATTCTCCTTTTTAGAAAAAATTTACCTGAAAATGCACTATATGAAGAAAATTTTAATATTGAAGAGTTGGCAAAATATTCTTTAACAGGTGGACAAATAAAGCTTGTAATTAAAAATACTGCACTCAATATTGCAGTTCAAAAAGAACCAATTTGGACAATGGCAGCATTTAAAAACGTCATACAAAGAGAGTTGATTAGCTCTTTTGGAGAAAATAATACTATGGGTTTTATTGTTTCATAATGTAACGAATGGTCATTCAAAATAAATTTTAGAGAATAAACAGTTACTTTTTGAAACAAATTATAACCATTTTACATAACAAATGAAATATTTTATAAAACATTTTAGTTATATTTATATTTTTATATGTTATTATGAATGTAATTATTTTTAAAGGGGTATTATCATGGGACATATGAATTTTGCTCATCCCTACTTTGGAGCATTTATATTTTTAGTTCTTAGTTTTACAGCTTTTTTTATTACAACGGTTCTATCAAGATGGGTTAGTAGAAAATTAGCTAGATTGGATACGGAAAAATTAAAACTAAGTATTTACGAATGCGGTCCTAAAGTTACAAAGCAACCAAACAGAATTTCAGCACAATTTTATCTTTTTGCACTTTTATTTATATTATTTGATGTAGAGATTATTTTTATGTTTCCTTGGGCAATTGATTTTAAAGTTTTAGGATGGTTTGGTTTTATTGAAATGATATCATTTATATTATTACTTGCTATAGGTTTTGTCTATGCATGGAAAAAAGGAGCGCTACAATGGCACAGCATAAAGTAAATTATCTTCAAGAGAGTGGACTACCGATAGCTCTTACAACAGTAGATAAATTGGTTCAATGGGGTAGAAGCAATTCTTTATGGGCTCTAACTTACGGTCTTGCATGTTGTGCTATTGAAATGATGGCAGCTGGAGCAAGCAGGTATGATTTTGATAGATTTGGAACAATTTTCAGAGCAAGTCCAAGACAAGCAGAAGTCATGATTGTAGCAGGAACAGTTACAAAAAAACATGCTGAATTTACAAGAAGACTATATGATCAAATGGCAGAACCAAAATGGGTCATAAGCATGGGAAGTTGTGCAAATACCGGAGGAATGTTTAACACTTATGCAACAGTTCAAGGAGTTGATAGAATAATTCCGGTAGACATTTATCTTCCAGGATGCCCTCCTAGACCTGAAACTTTACAATATGCAGTCATGATGTTACAAAAGCAAATAAGAAAAGAGAGTGCTTTTCAAAAACAAAAACCAAAAAGGTTAGTGTGATGAGAGAATATAATAATAGAAAAAACAGGCAAAAAAAAGCATATTATAATGACAGATTTTATGTTGTGCCACATATACCAAAGGACAATCCAGATACAGATGAAATTTTTTATAAAGATTATCAAGAATTAAAGAAAAATTTTAAAATCAAAGAAGCTTTTATTCAAAGAGGACAATTAGTTGTTATTATAAACCCTAAAGATAATAAAGAAATATTGAAATTTATGAGAGACAATCTTGAATATACTTTTTTAACTGAATTGAGTGCAAATGATTATTTGGAAAAAGATAATGAATTTGAAATATTTTATCAACTTCTTTCAATGAGCAAAAGAAAAAGAGCAAGAGTCAAATGTAGAATAAAAGAAAACGAAGCAATAGAAAGCATTTATACTATTTTCAAAAGCGCTGATTGGTCTGAGCGAGAAATGTTTGATATGCTTGGAGTTAAAGTAAACAATCATTATAATTTGAAAAGAATTATAATGCCAGATGATTGGAGTGGATATCCTCTTAGAAAAGATTATCCTCTTCAAGGAGATGAAGCTGCACAATGGTATGAAGTAGATAAAATATTTGGTAAAAAATATAGAAAAATTATAGGGCCCGAACAAAGAGATTCTGCAAAAATTGACAGAAAAGATACAAAAAACTTTTCCAGAATTTATCATGGAGTTCCTTATGGAGCAAATCCTAGCGAAAAACCTACAAAACAAGACTATCAAGAAGAAGACGGAGTATTTTTTGTAGATGAATTTAAAAAAGAAAATTCCAAAGTTTTAAACACAAGAAGGTAAAAAATGCAACAAGTAAATAGATTAAAACCGTTTTTTGAAAATTTAAGCTTTGATAGAGTTGATGATACCATGGTAGTAAATTTTGGACCTCAACACCCTTCGGCACATGGTCAATTAAGACTTATTTTGGAGCTTCAAGGAGAACAAGTCGTCAAAGCTACTCCTGATATAGGATATCTTCACAGAGGTGTAGAAAAAATGGCAGAAAACATGATGTATAATGAATTTTTGCCTACAACCGACAGAATGGATTATACTGCAGCAACATCAAATAATTATGCATTTGCAGCATCAGTTGAAAAATTAATAGGCTTAGAAATTCCAAGAAGAGCTCAAGTTATAAGAATGATATTACTTGAATTAAACAGAATTATTTCTCACCTTTTTTGGCTCGCTACTCATGCTTTGGATATTGGTGCAATGACAGTATTTTTATATTGTTTTAGAGAAAGAGAATATGCTTTGGATTTAATAGAAGAGTATTGTGGTGCCAGACTCACTCATTCTGCAATAAGAATAGGCGGTGTTCCTCTTGATTTACCTGATGGTTGGCTTGAAAAATTAAATACATATATTAGCCAAATGCACAAAAATATAGCAGATTATGAAGGTTTATTGGATCAAAACAGAATTTGGAAAATGAGACTTGAAAATGTAGGCACTATATCCAAAGAAGATGCAATTAGTTGGGGATGCACAGGTATAGTTTTAAGAGGCAGTGGAGTAGATTGGGACATAAGAAAAGAAGAGCCTTATGAACTTTATGATGAAATTGATTTTGAAGCTCCTTATACTGACAGATGTGATAGCTACGGAAGATATAAATTATATATGGAAGAGATGAGACAAAGTGTTCGAATTTTACAACAATTAACAAACAAATATACAGATACTGCTCCAGATATTATGGCTCATGCTCCTCAATATATTTCCGCACCAAAAGAACAAATAATGACTCAAAATTATTCGCTTATGGAACATTTTGTATTGGTAACTCAAGGAATGAGACCGCCAGTTGGAGAAGTATATGTAGGGACAGAATCTCCAAAAGGAGAACTTGGCTTTTATATAAATTCTGACGGAACTCCTTATCCTTACAGATTGAAAGCAAGAGCTCCAAGTTTTTGGCACACAAGTATACTTCAAGATTTGCTTGTAGGACATTATATTGCGGATGTTACGGCTATTATTGGTAATCTCAATTTAGTTTTTGGCGAAATAGATAGGTAAGGAAAATATCAAAATGAAAAGATACGATTTAAGACCATTAAAAGATAATTTTTATGACAGAATGATTGAGTTGCTTGATAATGATTTAAAGCCTAATGAGGTTGGTATTTTTATATTTGAAATAGGAGATTTTTCTTCTGTTCAAAAAAGTGCCGACATAGTAAAAGAAAAGGGTCATACTTTAATGAATTCTTTAAAATTTAATGAAGCTGACTGGACTATTGCTGTTAAAAGGAAAGAGATTGACTAATTCTGTATATTTTTCTACCTGGCAAGGTGAAATTATAGACAATAGAGACAAAAAGAAAGAACATTACAGGCAAAGCTCTTTTTATCTTCCAGAACTTCACAGAAAAGAAAATGATACTGAAGCCTTTATAGGATGGGATGGTGTAGTTCTTTTCAAAAGTGAAGTAGATGTGGTTAAACTTGCCATGAAATATGCAGCTCAGTATCAAGAATATAGCGAAGCCTGTGGAAGATGTACTCCGGGACGATGGGGTGGCAGAATCCTTTATGATTTATTAGATAAAATAGCTAGAGGAGAAGGTGAACTAAGTGATCTTTCTCATTTAAAAGAAGTTTCTCAAACTATGATGAATACAGCCAAATGTGAAATAGGCAGAACAGTTCCAAAACCTTTACTTGATTTGATGAATTATTTTGAAAATTCTTTTTTAGATTTAATTGATAACAAAAAACCTTCGCCACAATATAATAATGAAGATTTAGATTATATTGCCAAAATTACTGCTCCTTGCATGGACATGTGTCCAAGCCATGTTGATATTCCAGCTTATATAGAAGGAGTTAGGGATTTAGAGTTTTTAGATTCATTAAAAGCCACTAAAAAAACTATGCCTTTGGCAAATGTTTGCGGAAGAGTTTGTCCTCATCCTTGCGAAACTGCTTGTAGAAGAGCCAATCTTGACGAACCAATTTCTATCATGGAACTTAAAAGAATAGGTGCAGACTATGAAAGTGATTATGGACTTGGTTTTGTATACCCAACAAAAAAAGCCAAAAAAATTAATAAAAAAGTTGCCATTATAGGTGCAGGACCTGCTGGACTTACAGGAGCATATTATCTAACTTTAGGCGGAGTTGATTGTGATGTGTATGAAGAATTACCGATTTTAGGAGGAGAAGTTGCCGTAGGAGTTCCGGAATACAGAATGCCTTATGAAAAATATAACAAAGACATAGAAAGCATCAAAGCTCTCGGTATTAATTTTATTCTCAATACTAAAGTTACAAAAGAGATGATGTTGGAATTTGAAAAAAAATATGATGCTATTTTAATTGCAACAGGAACAAGATTATCTAAAAAAATAAGATCAAAAAATGAAAGAGTTGAAATCAAGGGATATTGGCCTGCAATCCCCTTTTTGGATCAAATAAATCTTAATGTAAAATGGGGAATTGGAGAAAAAACAGATTTAACCGGAAAAACTATTGTATGTGTAGGTGGCGGTTTTACATCAATGGATGTTGTCAGATGTGCCATAAGAGCAAATGCAAAAAAAGTTATACTTTTATATAGAAGAGATGAGAAAGCTATTATCAACAACACCAGTTATGAAGAATATCACGAGGCGATTGAAGAGGGAGTAGAATTCAAATTTCATTCAGCAGTTGAGGAAATTATAACAGACGAAAATGATAATCTTAAAAAATTAAAAATTAATAAATATGAATTAATACCAAATCCAAAAGGTGGAAGAGCTACCTTAAATCATATAGAGGGAGAAGATTATTTTATAGAATGTGATTATTTGATTCCGGCAGTAAGTCAAGATGCAAATTTGGACTTTGTCCCTGAAGAATGGGGCTTAGCTCTTACTAGTTGGAACACATTTAAAACTTTTAACAACACTTATATGACAAACAAAACAGGCATATTTACCGCTGGGGATTGCGAATATGGTCCGATGACCATAGTTAATGCAGTCGGTCAAGCAAAAAGAGCATCTTCTGTAATGCTTAGATATTTAAAAACAAATAAAATTACTTTGAGCGATGATGAAATTATGGAAGATCATTTGCAAGAACTTAAAGTTTATAATAAAAATGAAAAAATATCCGGCTGGATGCCCGGCATAAAAAGAGAAAAAAGCCAAAAATTAGATGCCAATACCAGAAAAACTTCTCAAAAAGAAGTTAATTTTGGATTAAGCACAAAAGATGCTATTGCGGAAGCCAATAGATGCATGAGATGTTATTATATAGCAATGGTTGCTGTAGATAAGCATCCAAAAGGTTTGAAAAATGATTAATTTGACAATAAATGGAAAAAAAGTAAAAGCAAAAAAAGAAGAAACTATTCTTCAAGTAGCAAGAAGAGAAAATATTTATATTCCTACAATGTGTTATTTGTCAAAAACAACTCCCATAGCTACTTGCAGAATGTGTTCTGTTATGGTTGAAGGAGTTGATGGTTTTGTGCTTAGTTGCAAAGAAAAAGCAACCGAAGGAGCCATTATAACAACAAACTCTCAAGAACTTTATAAATATAGACAAAATATAATGAAATTATACGGAGTCAATCATCCTTTAGAATGTGGAGTTTGTGATAAAAGCGGAGAATGTGAATTACAAAACAAAACTTTAGAATTTGGTGTATCTTCACAAAATTTTGCTGCAAAAGAACAAAAAAGAAAATCAAAAAAATGGAAAATCTTAGGATATGATCCTTATCTTTGTATCATGTGTGAAAGATGTGTTCGAGTTTGCAATGAAATAGTTGGAGTATCTTCTCTTTATGTTAAACCAAATGGATACAATACAGTTATAGATAATGATATGAATAAATGTATTCAATGCGGAGAATGTATCAGTGTTTGTCCTGTTGGTGCTTTAGTATCAAATGAATTTAAATATAGCGCAAATGCATGGGAAAGCACTAAAATACCGGCATCTTGTGCACATTGTAGCAGTGCTTGTTTTTTATATTATAATGTAAAACACGAAAGCATAGAAGATTCTACAAAAGTTATCAAAAGAGTAACTAATGAAAAAGATTTTGCTTCTCTTTGTGGTGCAGGTAGATTTGGTTTTGATTTTGCAAATAAAAATTTTAAAAAAGATAAAAAAGCTTTTGACAAAGCTATTGAAGCTTTTAATAAAGCAGATACCATTAAATTTAGCGGCATTATAACAAATGAAGAAGCTTTAATTCTTCAAAAATTGAAAGAAAAATTTGGTTATAAATTAATTTCACACGGTCAAAAAGAGTTTCAAATATTTTTAAATGAATTTGCAAAAGAAAGTGGCAAAAGTTTATACAGTGGAAATTTAAAAGAAATTTCACATAGCGATATGATTATATCCTTAGGAACAAATTTATCTACCGATAACCCTATGGTTCGATTTAAAATCAGCGAAGCTTCAAAAAAACTCGGTGCTACAATAGTTGATTTTCATCCTATAAAAGATTATGAACTTCAAGGCATAGTAAGTGATTTTATCCGTTTGGAAGTAGGTAGTGAAGAGGGAGTTTTAGCTTTACTGGCAAAAGAATTATTAAAAGAAAAAGAGTTAAACGATGAATTAAAAAAGTATTTTGACGACTTAGATGAAGGATATCTTTGCGCTGAAAGCAATGTAGGCGAAGAAGAAATAGAAAAAATAATAGAAAAAACAAAAAAAGCTAAAAATAAAATTCTTATCTTAGGAGAAGATTTATATTCTCATAAAAGAGCTAAAAATATAGCTTTATTGGCAGGTCTTATTGAAAAATATAGTGATTTTAATATTGTTATTATTCCTCCTCAAACAAACTCTTTAGGAG
>JALUBK010000020.1 GCA_027044945.1 Campylobacterales bacterium | reverse complement strand
TGATTGGTTGCGGGAGGAGGATTTGAACCTCCGACCTTCGGGTTATGAGCCCGACGAGCTACCAAACTGCTCTATCCCGCGATATGTAGAAAAGTGGATGGGATGGAGGGATTCGAACCCCCGCATGACTGGATCAAAACCAGTTGCCTTCACCGCTTGGCGACACCCCATCAACTAATTGAGGTGAAATTATAGTCAGATTTTTTATTTTTGTCAAGAGCTTAGCATCTTATATGGTTAAAAAATCTTAATTCAGAATATATTTATAAAAAAATGAATATAATTCATTCTATAGGTGAAGGGAGAATACTTTGAAAAAAGCAACTAAAAAAGAGATAGAATTTATAAAAGAAGAATTTATAAAACATTATAAAGATGCAAAAACAGAACTTCAATATAAAAATCTATATGAATTACTCGTATCTATCATGCTTTCTGCTCAATGCACGGATAAAAGAGTCAATATTATCACACCAAAATTATTTGAAAAATACCCTACTGTTCAAGAATTGGCAAAAGCTAATTTGGATGAGATTAAAAGTCTTATAAAAAGTTGTTCTTTTTTTAACAATAAAGCAAAAAATCTTATAAAAATGGCAGAAAAAGTTGTAAATGATTTTAAAGGGGTTATTCCTCTTGATGATAAGAAATTGATGAGCCTTGCTGGTGTTGGACAAAAAACAGCTCATGTAGTTTTAATTGAATATGCCAACGAAAATGTAATGGCAGTTGATACACATGTTTTTAGAGTTTCGCATAGATTGGGATTAAGTGATGCTAAAACAGTAAAAAAAACGGAAGAAGAATTGGTGAAAAAATTAAAAGATAATTTGCATATTTTTCATCAAGCTATGGTGCTTTTTGGTAGATATATATGCACTGCTAAAAATCCAAAATGTGACACTGAATGCTTTTTAACCTCAATTTGTAAAAGCAAAAAAGGGTTCAAACCAAATTAATTCAATCCAACATTTGTTTAACAATTTTAAACATTGTTTCAATGGAATTTATTTCACATTTTTCTCTTACGGAATGGGGAAAATATATATTTGGCCCTATTGAAACAAATTCTTTATCTTTGCCTAACTTATTCAAAAGTATTCCACATTCAAGACCCGCATGAACAGCATAAAAAGATGTATTTGGTTTTTGACTTTTATATATAGATAAAACATTTTTTGCAAAATCACTTTCAATAGGTTTCCAAGCAGGATATTCATGAGAAAATTTTATATCGCAAAATAGATTTTTAAAATATGATGCTATTTCTATTTTAATTTTTTTTAACATCAAATTTTCATTTGCTCTAGGAAAAATATTTAATATTAACAAATCATTGATTGTTCGAATTTTCGCTAAATTTACACTTACACTAGGAATACCAAGTTTTTTATCATATTCACGAATACCATTGGCAAAACCACAAATCATATCTATAATCTTCTCAGAATCTTCAAAATAATATTTATAATTATTGTTTTTGATTTCTTCTATTTTAACCAAATCACTTTTTGGAAAATTAAAATCTTTTTCAACTGCAATAACAGCTACAATATTTTTTGGTATTGAATTTAAGGCTTCTCCCCCATTTAAAGATATAATCTTAGGGTAAAACAAACTTAAATAATAACCCAACTCTTTTATAGCATTTGGAATATTTTTATCTATATCTACACCAGAGTGACCTCCTGGCAAATCTTCAATACTCAATTTGTATAATTTCATATCTTCTTTAATTGACTTTTGTGTATAATTTTTTGTTATATCAACATCTATGCCACCAGCACATCCAATACATACAGCACCCTCTTCTTCTGTGTCAAGATTTAAAATATTATTTGATTTGACTTTCACATTTATATTATTTGCTCCTATCATTCCTATCTCTTCATTATTTGTAAAAAGCAATTCAATATTATTATTTGTTTTTGCAAAATAAAGCATTAAAGCAACACCTATACCATTATCTGCACCTAAAGAAGAATTTTTAGCTTTTAAAAAACCATCTTCTTCATAAATATTTATTTTTGGTGCATCTCCAGCACAAACCATATCATAATGAGATTGCAAACATATTTTAGGCATTCCCTTTCGAGACAAAATATTACCTGCACTATCTATCTCAACAAAACAACCCTGTTTTAAACAAAATTGCTCTATAAAATCTCTTAATTCCAAATTATTTTCCGAGCAATGAGGTATTTTTGATATTTCTTTAAAAATTTCAATTATTTCCGTTTTCATTCTTTTTCCTATTGTAAAAAAATTTTCAATATGGTATCATTATTCTTATGAAATATTTGTTAATGTTGTTTATACTTTTTTTATTTAATGGTTGTTTATATCTAAATGATAGAGGAATTTCAACTACATATTATAATGATTGCCATGAATATTATGATGCTTTGGGAATATATCATAAAAAATGTGATAAAAATTTAATAAATTACAAAGAACTTAAAATCAATGAATAATCTTTTAGAAATAAGAAAAAAAATGGAAAAATCCCTTTTTTATAAAAATATAGCCCCACTTAGAAAACTTATCTTAGAACTTCCAAATATTAAGGATACTACTGTTTCTTTGGAAGATATTATTAGTATAAATTCTACAAAAGCAACAAAAGAAAATAAAGATTTTATTAATTTTGTAGCAAAAAAATTAATGCCTTGGAGAAAAGGTCCTTTTAAAATTTTAAATACTTTTATAGATTCGGAATGGAAAAGTCAAATTAAATACAACCTTTTAAAACCTTATTTTAATATTAAAGATAAAAAAGTAGCTGACATAGGATGCAATAACGGATATTATATGTTTAGAATGCTTAAAGAAAAACCTAAAAAAATAGTAGGTTTTGATCCATCTGCTCTTTTTAAAACTCAATTTGATTTTATTAATCATTTTATAAAAAGTGACATATGCTATGAATTATTGGGAGTTGAGCATCTTGGCTTGTATGAAGAAAAATTTGATACTATTTTTTGTCTTGGAGTATTATATCACAGAAGTGATCCTATTTCCACTTTGAAATCTTTAAAACAAGGATTAAATAAAAACGGAGAATTATTTTTGGATACTTTTATTATTGACGGAGAAGAAGATTATGCTTTGACACCCAAAGATAGATATTCAAAAATTCCAAATATATATTTTATTCCTACTGTTAATGCTCTTTCAAATTGGCTTTACAGAGCTGGTTTTAAAAACATAGAACTTCTTGAAATAAAAAAAACAGATTTAAACGAGCAAAGAAAAACATCTTGGATACAATCCCAAAGCTTAGAAAATTTTTTAAATTCTTCAAATCCAAATATAACTGTAGAAGGATATCCTGCACCAAAAAGAGCATATATTAAAGCTTTTATGGTATAATTTTGAACTTTAAAAGGATTAGATAATGGAAGAAAATGAAAACAATGATATTAATGATGCTGAAAGCATAGAAGAAAATAACTCTTCGGAAAAAGAAAAAAAAGTTGAGCTTAACACACATACAAAAATAAAAAAATATTTAAGCGGAGAAATTGAACTTTTAAAAGAAAATTATGCAAAAGTAAAACTTGTTTGCACTAAAGAAATGGCAGTAGATGAAATGGGATTGATTCATGGTGGATTTACTTTTAGTGCAGCTGATTTTGCTGCAATGGCAGCAGTAAATGACCCTTTTGTCGTTTTAATTGGAGCAAATAGTAAATTTTTAGCACCTGCAAAAGTAGGAGATATTATTATATTTGAAGCACATGCTAGATTTGAGGATGCAAGAAAAAGAGAAGTGGCAGTAATAGGCAATATAAACGAGATAAAAGTATTTGAAGGAACATTTGATGCAGTTATACTGCCTGAACATGTTTTAAAATTAAAATTAAAAAAAAGAAATAAAGCATCATGAGAGCACTGCCATTATAACATTTTTAACCAATATGGAATATTTTTTTGTTCTTTTTTAATTGTAGTTGGATTTCCATGTCCTGGAAAAACTTTTTTATCATAAATAATATTTTTAAATTTTTCTAAACTTTTTTTCATTTCCAAAGAGTTTGAATATGGAAAATCGCATCTACCAATAGAATTTTCAAAAATAAAATCACCGCTAAACCAAAATTCATCTATCTCTATGATACTACATCCTGGAGTATGACCTGGAAAATGAATGTATTTTATATTAAAATTTCCTATTTTTATCTCTTTGTCTGAATCGATTAAAAAATCAGCAGAACAAATAGGTTGATTTTGTTGAAAAATATCATTTTCCAACATAAAATGATCTAATTTTGGAATATATATAGGTATTTTTAACTCTTTTTTCAATTCGCAATCACTCCAAATATGATCAAAATGACCATGTGTATTTAAAATAGCAAGAGGATTTGTAACTTCTTTTTTTATCCAAGATGATGCACCAACTCCTGGGTCTATTATAAGTTCATTTTTACCATCACTAACAATATAACAATTTGTCTGATACAAACCAAAATATTTTGTTTTCAATTTTATCACTTTTTTAACCTTTTATTTACCTTTTAAGAGTATAATTACTATAAGTAATTATATCATATTAATTGGCTTTAAAAAAGTATTTATTAAGAGATATTTTAGTAAAATAAGTTTGTTACAATATTTACAATCGTAGGAAAAATATGCAAAAAAAGTATTTGTTGCTCGAAAATTTTCTTGTTAAATTTCTTCAAAATGAAGTGTATAAAACAGGTTTTAAAAAAGCTGTTTTAGGACTAAGCGGAGGAATAGACTCAGCTGTTGTAGCACTTTTGGCGAAAAAAGCATTCGATAAAAATTTGCTTTGTTTAATGATGCCATCACAATTTTCTAGTAAAGAAAGTATATATGATGCGAAAGAATTGTGTGAAAAATTTGATTTACGCTATGAAATTATTTCTATTGAGCCTATGCTAAAAACTTTTATTACAAAAGATATGGATAATTTAAGAATAGGAAATCTTAGCGCAAGAATTAGAATGACAATTTTATATGATATTTCAGCAAGAGAAAACGGTTTGGTTATCGGAACAAGCAATAAAAGTGAATTACTTTTAGGCTATGGAACATTATTTGGAGATTTGGCAAGTGCTATAAATCCTATAGGGGATTTATATAAAAGTGAAATTTTTGAATTTGCAAATTTTTTAGGAATGACAAAAAATATTTTAAACAAGCCTCCTTCAGCTGACCTTTGGGAAGGTCAAAAAGATGAAGAAGATCTTGGTTACAGCTATGAAAATATAGATATTGTTTTGAAAGAATTGATAGATAGTAGAAGAAATCTTTCTGAATTAATTGAAGAAGGATTTGATGAAAATTTATGCAATTTAATTGTAAAAAAAATATATCAAAATCAATTCAAAAGAAAATTACCAATTATTGCTAAAGTGAGCGAAAGAAGTATAGGGCATGATTTTTTATACCCTAGAGATGTAAAATTATAAAAGGAAACATAATGGAAGATATTAGATTTTTTAAATATTCAGTAGATGAAAAAGAGTCAAAAGAGATAAAAGATGTTTTAGAACAAACAGAAGAAGATAAAGTATCAAAACTTGAAAAAAATTTTTCGGATTTTGTGGATTGTAGCCATTGCATATCTACTTCAAGCGGAACAGCAGCCATGCATCTTTCTCTTATGAGTATTGACTTAAAAAGAGGTGACAAAATAATATGTTCTGTTAATGCTTTTCCTTCAATTGCCGAAGTTATTAGACATTTTGATGCGGAACCTATATTCGTAGATATCGATAAAGATGATTTCAATATTGATCCGTCAAAACTTGATGAAGTTTTAACAAAATCAAAACATAAAAAATTGAAAGCTGTTTTTGTAAGTCATATTGCAGGACAACCTGCTCCAATGAAAGAAATATACGAAATTGCTAAAAAACATGGTGTTTTTATTATTGAAGATGCATCTGATGCAATGGGTGCAACTTATAATGGCAAAAAAGTAGGATCATTACCATATAGTTCTCTTACAACTTTTAGTTTTAGTCCGAACAGTTCAATCAATATGGTAAATGGAGGCATAATAACAACAAATGTGGAAGATTTTGACGAAAGAGCAAGGCTTTTAAGAAATCATGCGATTGTTGGAGAAAGTTGGAAAAAATATGGCAATCTTGATTATATTTATGATGTCGTTGATATTGGAGTAAAATATGATTTATCGGAACTTGATGCTGCTTTTTGTTTAGCCCAGCTTGAAAAAAATAAAAATTTTATACAAAGAAGGCAAGAGATTGCAGCTATTTATGATAAAGAATTGGCAAACACCGATCATATCTCAATTCCTGTCAAAAAAAGAGAGCATATTTACTCAAAATATATTATAAAAGTGGATAAAAACCGAGATTCTTTTGCTAGAGAATTGGCAGAAAAACATATTCACACTGGGTTGAATTATATACCTATTCATTTGCTTAGCTATTATAAAAGCAAATACAATTTAAAAATAAATGATTTTCCAAATGCTTTAACAAATTATCAGCAAATTTTATCATTACCTATTTATGCAAGTCTTAGCAATGACGAAGTTTTTTATATTTGTGAGCAAGTTAAAAATATTGCAAAAACAAGAGTTTAATCATATTTTTTTTTGGATAGAAGAATATCTTTTCTATCCAAAAAAGATTTCTCAAAAAATAGTTAGTTTTTTATTTCTTCCTTTTGCTGCAATTTATTGTATTATAGTCATATCAAAAAGATTTTTAAAAAAATGTAAAAATTTTCATATTCCCATTATAAGTGTAGGAAATATAACAATAGGCGGAAACGGAAAAACTCCTTTTTTATTATCGCTCGCAAAAAATAGAGAAAATATTGCAATCATTTTAAGAGGATATAAAAGAGATACTCATGACATGTTGATAGTTAGTGATTTTGGCAATATAAAATGCGATGTTCAACAAAGCGGTGATGAAGCTATGTTGTATGCCAAAGAATTAAAAAATGCTATTGTAATTGTTTCAAAAAATAGAGAAAATGCTATAAAATATGCTAAAAAAAAGAGAATAAAAGCTATATTTTTAGATGATGGATTTCATAAAAGCGAAATTTGCAAATTTGACATAATTTTAAAACCAAAAAATAATTATACTAATAATTTTTGTTTGCCAAGCGGACCTTATAGAGAACCAAAGAGTTTTGAAAAAAAAGCAAATATTGTAGCTGTTGAAGATAAAGATTTTAAAAGAGTAGTTCAAATAAAAAACAAAACAAAGAAAATGTTGTTAATCACAGCTATTTCAAAACCACAAAGGTTGGACAAATATTTACCAAAAGAAAATATAATCAAAAAAATATATTTTGAAGATCACCATAATTTTACACAAAAAGAGATAAATAATATTTTAAAATTATACAATCCTGCATCTTTACTGACAACTTCAAAAGATGCTGTTAAGCTTGAAAAATTATCATTAAATCTTTCTATTTTAGATTTAAAAATAATAATTGACAAATCAATAACAGATAAAGTAGATAATTTTATAGAAGATTTTGGATAATTTTAGTAAAATTATGGATAAT